>NZ_JBSWYX010000030.1:0-47991 GCF_056161345.1 Salipiger sp. ABF4_146
GCGCAGCGCGCGGCGGCCTCGCCTGCGGCCTGCGCGCCGGTGGTGGGCTGGGCGAGCGCGGGCGCGGCGCCCAGCAGCATGAACACAAGGGTGTATTTCATAGCGATGCCCTCCCGGTGGCCAGCCGTGCCAGCACATCGACATGCACGTCGAGCGCGTCGATCACCCTGTAGCCCGGATCGTCGGTGCCGTCGAAGGCGAGCCCCAGATCGGTGCCCGCCAGCACGATGGCGTCGGCCCCGTGCGCGTCGACCATGCGGCGCCCGGCGTCAAAGAAGACCCGCCTGTCGGCGTCACTGCAGTGCCCGGCGACCGCCATGTCCTGATAGCGCTGGCCGAGGTCCTCTGTGTCGTCGTCGAGTGCCACCGCTTCGGTGCGGGTCAGCTGGCCGTAAAGCCGCGTGCGCATGACCACGCGAGTGCCCAACAGGCCGACGCGGCGCAGCCCTTCGGCGGCAAAATATGCATCGAGTGGCGCCACAGCCGAGACCAGAGGCAGCGGCGAGAGCGCCGCGGTCTCGTCAAAGCAGAAGTGCCCGCCCAGCGAGGTGATCGCGGCGCAATCGCAGCCTGCATCCGCCAACCGCCGCAGCAGCCGCGCATAGCTTTGTGCCTGCGCGTCGCGGTCGTCGGCGAGGTTGTTGCGGATCAGTTCTTGAACGTCGGCATGCACGATGGTCAGCTCCAGCGGCGCGTCCATCGCCGCCACGGCGGCGGTCAGCCGCTGGTAGTAGACCAGCGTCGCAGCGACGCCAATGCCGCCGATCAGCCCTATGTGCAGGGGTTTCGACATTCGCTCCTCCCTTAATCGGCAGGGGCGCGAACCGATGATGATCCGCGCCCCGTGGCCTTCGTCTAGATAGAAATATCCCGGGGGAGTCCGCGGTCAGCGGACGGGGGCAGCGCCCCCGACGCCCGGGACCGTGCCGCGCGTGGTTACGCCAGCGACAGCGAGGCCGCGCTTTCCGGCAGTTCCTCGTCAAAGCAGCGCTGGTAGAACTCGGCCACGGTCTGACGCTCAAGCTCGTCGCATTTGTTGAGGAACGACAGGCGGAAGGCGTAGCCGACGTCGCGGAAGATCTCCGAGTTGGCGGCCCATGCGATCACCGTCCGCGGCGACATCACGGTCGACAGCTCGCCGTTCATGAAGGCGCGGCGGGTGAAGTCCGCGACGGTGACCATCTGGCGGATGGTCTTGCGGCCCTTCTCGTTGTTGTAATGCGGCGCCTTGCTCAGCACGATGTTCACCTCGGCGTCGATGCTGAGGTAGTTCAGCGTCGCCACAAGGCTCCAGCGGTCCATCTGGCCTTGGTTGATCTGCTGGGTGCCGTGATAGAGCCCGGTGGTATCGCCAAGGCCGACGGTGTTGGCAGTGGCGAAGATGCGGAAGTATTTGTGCGGCGTGATCACCTGGTTCTGGTCCAGAAGGGTGAGCTTGCCGTCAGCTTCCAGCACGCGCTGGATCACGAACATCACATCGGCGCGGCCCGCGTCGTATTCGTCAAAGACGATGGCGGTGGGGTTGCGCAGGGCCCAGGGCAGGATGCCTTCTTGGAACTGCGTCACCTGCTTGCCGTCCACCAGCTTGATCGCGTCCTTGCCGATCAGGTCGATGCGCGAGATGTGGCTGTCGAGGTTGACGCGCACGCAGGGCCAGTTGAGGCGGGCGGCGACCTGCTCGATATGGGTTGACTTGCCGGTGCCGTGGTAGCCCTGGATCATCACGCGCCGGTTGTTGCGGAAGCCCGCGAGGATCGCCAGCGTGGTATCGGGGTCGAACTTGTAGGTGCTGTCGACGTCGGGAACGCGGTCGCTGTTCTCGGGGAAGCCGTGCACCACCATGTCCGTGTCGATGCCGAACACCTCGCGGACCGAAATTTCCTCGGTGGGTTTCGCATTGATGTCGATCGTGCCATCCGCCATGGTTCTGCCCTTGTCCGGTCGTTAAGAAAACTTGCGCACCGTCGTGCCCCATATCGGTGCCAAGGGCAAGGGGGCGGCGCGGGCTTTGCGGGTCGCCATGAAAAAGCCCCGCGATAGTGTTTGCGTGAGCGGCATATCGGGCATTAGGCTGCCCTCAACAGGCAAAGCAGGCAGGCACGGTTCTTGGCGAGTTCACCGCATCCCGACATCGAGGATCTGATTGCGCGCGTCGCGATGGGCGATCGGGCGGCCTTTGCCGCGCTCTACGAGCGTACCTCGGCGAAACTCTTCGGCGTGAGCCTGCGTGTCTTGCAGGACAGGGCGCAAGCCGAAGAGGCGCTGCAGGACACCTATGTGAAGATCTGGACACATGCCGGCAAGTACCGGGTCAATGGCTATTCCCCGATGACCTGGCTGATCACGCTGGCGCGCAATGCCGCCGTGGACCGGCGCCGCCGTCGCGATGTCGGCAAGCCGGTAGAGCCGATGGAGCTTGACGAGCGGCTTGCGGATCCGGGGCCGGGCCCGGCGCAACAGGCCGAGGCGCGGGGCGAGGCGCAGGCGTTGGCGCTATGCATGGAAGAGCTTCCGCCCGACCGGGCCGAAATGGTGCGTCGCGCCTATCTCGAAGGGGCGACCTATGCCGAGCTATCCGCCGCCACCGGGGTGAAGCTCAATACCGTAAGAACATGGCTGCGCCGCAGCCTGTTGAGCCTGAGGGAGTGCCTGAGCCGATGACCGGGCCACAGCAGCCAGATCTGCCGGGGGGCAACGAAGCCTCTGCGGCGGAGTATGTTCTCGGGCTTCTGCCCGAGGACGAGCTGCGCGCGTTCGAAGGGCAGTTGGCGCAGGACCGCGATCTGCAGCAGGACGTGGCCACATGGCGCGAGTATTTCGCCGCGCTCACCGATCCGATCACCGAAGAGACGCCGCGGGCCGAGGTCTTTCGTCTTATCGAGGCGCGGCTCTATGGGGCTGCGGCGCCGGCCCGGCGCGGACTTTTGCGGCAGCTGATGCCCTATCTTCTGGGGGCTGTGGCGGCGGGCGCGATTGCGTGGGCGGCGATGGTCTCTGGACTGCTGACCATAGGCGAGCCGGAGCCGCATCTCTATGCGGATCTTGTCGCGGGCGAACAGGGGCTGCAACTGCTGGCGCATTACGCGCCGGACAGCGGCACCTTCATGGTGCGCCGCGACGCGGGGGATTATCCGGCGGACCGCAGCCTAGAGGTCTGGCTGCTGTCGGATGCAGAGCAGGCGCCGGTGTCGATCGGGCTTGTCGACCGCGAGGGCCTGACGGAGATCCCGCTTGATGCGGATTTCGCGGCGCAGCTCGGCGGGGCCACCATCGCGCTCTCTGAAGAGCCGGCTGGCGGCTCGCCCACGGGCCAGCCCACGGGCCCGGTGATCGCTCTGGGGCAACTCGCCGCGCGGTGAGCGCCAACCGAACGGCGGGGCCTCACGCCGACGTTATCCGATTTCTCGAAACTTTCGCGCGCCGGGCTGCGTGGCTTCCGATAACCCCGCCGGACGAGCGGTGGGGAAGGAGGAGGATAAGAGATGACAATCAAGACCCTTGCTGCCGCGCTTCTGGCCCTGCCGATGGCGATGCCAGCCTTTGCCGCAGACAACCCGATGGTCGGCGGTGCCGCGATGTACCCCGACAAGACCATCGTTGAGAACGCGGTGAACTCTGCCGACCATGAAACCTTGGTGGCCGCGGTGAAACAGGCCGGACTCGTCGAGACGCTGAGTTCGCAAGGGCCGTTCACCGTTTTCGCGCCCACCGATGCCGCCTTCGACAAGATCTCGGACGAGAGCCTGTCGCAGTTGATGATGGACCAGCACAAGGACCAGCTGGCGCAGATCCTGACCTGCCATGTGGTCGCCACCAACGCCATGTCCGACGCCATCGCCGGGATGATCGCCGATGATGGCGGCATGCATCCGGTGCCCACGGTCGGCGGCTGCACGCTGCAGGCGAAGATGGAGGGCGGCACGATCACCCTCACCGATGAACAGGGGCGCAGCGCCAATGTCACCATCGCCGACGTGCGCCAGTCGAACGGCGTCATCCATGTCATCGACCGGGTGCTTCTGCCGGCGATGTAAGCGAATCCCGTCCGGTCGCCAGCCCCACCGCGTCTGCGGGGCGGCTGGACGGGTCAGCGTCACCGCGGAGCGGAATTGTGTGAGTGTCTCCGTTGTTCCGTATCCGTCTCCCCGGCGGCGCGCTGCTCCCGGCTTGACCTTGGTTGGGCCGGGGGCACATGTTTTAGGGCAGGAGGAAAAGGAGGAAAGCCATGCGACGCAGGGGATTTCTGGCCGCGCTCGCCGCGGCGTTCGGCTCCGGTCAGGCCGCGCGTGCAGCCGCCGGGTTCGAGGTGTCGCGCAGCCCGGAGGCGTGGCGCGCCCGGCTCAGCGAGGCCGAGTACCGCGTGATGCGCGAGATGGGCACAGAGCGCGCCTACAGCTCGCCGCTGAACGACGAGAAACGCGCCGGCACCTATCAG
This sequence comes from Salipiger sp. ABF4_146, assembly GCF_056161345.1. Lineage (NCBI taxonomy): Bacteria > Pseudomonadati > Pseudomonadota > Alphaproteobacteria > Rhodobacterales > Roseobacteraceae > Salipiger > Salipiger sp. ABF4_146. The sequence goes on from NZ_JBSWYX010000030.1 coordinate 4,436, forward strand.
TGCAAGGGCTGCGATCTGCCGCTCTACAGATCTGAGACCAAATTCGACAGCGGCACTGGCTGGCCCAGCTTCTACGAGGCGCTGCCCGGCGCCATCGGCACCAAGCCCGATCGCTCGCTTTTCATGTCTCGCACCGAGTGCCACTGCAGCCGGTGCGGCTCGCATATGGGGCATGTGTTTGACGATGGCCCACCGCCGACGGGCAAACGCCACTGCATCAATGGCATTGCACTGCGGTTCGTCGCAAGCTGACTGAAGAATAGAGGAGTGGGCCTGCACGACCGGGGGAGGGGCATGCAGGCCCTGTGGTGGTACGTGTGTGCCCACGACAGGGAGCTCGGGCCACAGCTGTGCCAGCGTCTAAATTCCGCTGACAAAGCGAAGGTGGCACAACCCTAAGAGTTGTGTCAAACGAAATACACCAATAAGTTGTCAATTCCCGCTGCCCGGGCCGGATGCCTTGTCTTCGTGGTGGAAAACCGCGCAGCCTGAAAAAGCAAACGCCCCTCGAAGCCGGCTTCGAGAGGCGTTTGACAAAAGCCAGCCGCGCTTACTTGAAGTTGCGGCTTTCCTTGATCTGATCCCACGCCCAGACCACTTCCTGCAGCTGCTCTTCCTGAGAGCGGTCGCCGCCGTTCATGTCGGGGTGCAGCACCTTGATCAGCTTCTTGTACGCCTTGCGCACTTCGGCCTTGGTCTCGGCCTTTTCGACCTCGAGGATTTCCAGCGCGCGCTTCTCGGTGGGGGGCAGACGGCGACCACCGCCCGGTGCCTTGCGGCCGGGGTTGCGGGTCGCGTTGTCGCCCAGAACCTGATGCGCGTCCTCGATCCCCAGCCGGGCCCAGGCCCGCTGCTCGGGATCGCGGTAATCCTTGGTCTTGCGCTCCCACACCTTGTCGGAGCTTTGCTGGGCGTTCATCTCGGCTTCGGTCTTGCCGTCGAAGAACGACCATTTCTGGTTGTACTCGCGCACGTGGTCCTTGCAGAACCAATAGAATTCGTCGAGCACATCCGGTGCCTTTGGAGCGCGGAACTTGCCCGGCTCCTGACAGCCCTCGTGTTCACACACGCGGGTAGAGGTTTCCTGTTCACCAGTCATGCTCCGCCGGCCGCGCGGATTCTTCTTCTTGGCCGACTTGATCGACATGTCGAAACCGAAGGGGTCGGGTCTGCTCATGGTCTCACCTTTTCGACTCGGACGAGGGAGTTTAGACAATCCTGACCGAACTTGAAGAGGCAGGAGCCAAAAATGTCGCGAGCGAATGAGATCGAAACCCGGCTGCGCGAGGCGTTCGACCCGGCCGAACTTGAGGTGCTGGACGAGAGCCAGAAACACATCGGTCACGCCGGCTATCAGGAGGGCGGCGAGAGCCATTTTCACGTGCGCATGCGGGCCGAGGGGCTTGGCGGAATGACGCGCATCCAGCGCCACCGCGCGGTGCACACGGCCCTTGGCGCTGATCTGGTCGGGCAAATTCACGCGCTGTCGCTCGACCTGCAGGGCTGAGGGTCGAGGGGGGTGGTCCCGGGCAAGGCCGCCCGCAAGGTGAGGTGCGCGGGATGAGCCCGGACACTCTGGATCGGGATGCGGAAGGTTACGTGGCGACAATTCTATAGGCCGATTTTACCCCGTGTCCCGCAAGCCCTCGGCCATCGTCTCTAGGGCAGATTTCTATGCGCGCCGTTCGAGTTGTGTTTGGCGGTCGTTTGATCTGCAGCCCATGGCCACTTTGTCGGGCCTATGGGTCTGACGTTTGGGCCGGGTCGGGCGTTTCCGGCGGCGTCAGCGCCGTGACCGTAGGCTCGTGTTTGAACGTGGCGGGACTCTCGCTGGCCGGAACAGGGCGGCGGAAGACGAGCACCGTGCGCCAGACGGTCTGGCTCGAGGTCAGGCCGCTGCGCTCTTCGCTGGGCAGCGTGTCGGCGCGAAGATACTCCCAGCCCTGCGCCGCCAACTCGTTGAGGAGGCGGTCCATTGCCGCCGCGAATTTCGCTTCGGCGCCTTTGATCGCCTTGGCCTTCTCGCCCTTGGTCGGCGCAGGGATCACCTTGTATTCGTGGGTTTTCATCGCGGCAGGATCCCTTCTGAAGAGTGTTAGTCAAGGGGTAAGGCCCGGGCGCAGGCAAGTAAAGCCGCGTCAGGTCGGGCCGACGCCGGACGTCGCAGCCGGCTCAGCCGCGCTTGGGCAGGCGCACAGCCAGAACGATGCCGCCGAGAACCAGCCCCCAGACCGCGGCACCAAGGCCCCAGAGGGTGATCCCCGAGGCGGTGACGAGGAAGGTGACCGCTGCCGCCTCGCGGCTGTCCTCGGCCTGCAGCGCGCCTTGCGCCGACGCGGCAAAGACCGGCAGCAGCGCGACCCCGGCCAGCACCTGAAGTGTCATCGCAGGCGCGAGGGCGGCGACAGCGGTCACCGCCACTGCAAAGAGCCCGAAGATCGCGTAGAACACGCCGCCCATCACCGCAGACCAGTACCGCCGGGCGGGGTCGGGGTGGCTGTCGGCGTTCGAGCACATGCTGGCGGTGATCGCCGCAAGGCAGGTGGCCGGGTTGCCCAAGGGGGCGGTGAGCAGCGAAATGCCTCCGACACCGGCCAGCAGCGGTCCCGGCGGCGGCGTGTAGCCAAAGCTGCGCAGCACGGCGACGGCGGGGATGTTCTGCGTTGCCATGGTGACGATGAAAAGCGGCAGGCCAAGGCCCAGCACCGCTTCGAGCGAAAACACCGGCGTCACCCAGACCGGGTGGCTCAGCCACGGCCCGCTCATCGGCAGCGCGAAATCATGCGCCCAGAGCGTCACCCCAAGCGCCGCGGCCACGGCGGCGGGCACGGCCAGAATGCGCTTGATCCGTCCCACCAAGAACCAACTCAGCAGGATCGGCAGCGCCACCTCGGGGGCGTCGACCAGCGCCCGGAACGGCGCCATGCACAGCCCTGCCAGAACCCCCGCCAGCATCGCCTGCGCCAGCGCCGTTGGCACTGATGTGACCAGACGCGCCAGTGCGGGCCAAAGCCCGGCGAGCGTGATGAGCCCGCCCGCGACGATGAAGGCGGCAACCGCGCCGGGGAACCCGTCTGCCAAGGGCTGCGACGCAGCCAGAAGAGCGACGGCGGGGGTCGACCACGCGCACGACACGGGCTCGCGCCGCCACCACGCAAGCACGATGCCAGCGATCGCCATGGAGATCGCCGCCGCGGCCAGCCCGGCACCGGCCTGATCGGGTGTCGCGCCCACGGCCGACAGCCCTTGCAGCACGATGGGGAAGGAACTGAACACGCCAACGATCGCCACCATTGCCCCGGTTGTCACGTTCTGCAGGTCGGGTCCGGGTCGGCGCATGGGAGGGTCCTTACGTTGGGGCGTCATTCGCCCATAGGCAGAGCAACCGGGAAGTGCAAGCGGGAGCGGCTTGCGTTTTCCCGCCAAGCAGCGCTATGAGATGTTATAACGTAATAACCCAGGAGGCCCGAGATGATCCTTTCCTTGCAAGCAGATGTCCCGGTTTCCCTGCGCTGTTTGTCTGAGGAGGCATGGTCATGAGGCCGGGGCGCGCGGCAAATCTCGGAGCGCCGGCACGCCGGCGGCGCGAGGGGGATCCGATGTCGGCCTTCGACCGGTTGCCGGCCGAGTTGCGCGCATGGCTGAGCACGGCGGCGCTGCCGTGGTCACCGCGCTCGGCGTTGCGGGCGTGGCGCAAGGCGCTGCGCGACACCGGCTGTGCAGAGGCGGCGGCGGCCCGGCTCAGCACCATCGAGGCCGGGCAGTTGGCACGGCAGGCGCCGCGGGTCTGGGGCGTGTCCTAGATCGCAGATAGTCAGCACGTCCCGTCGAGTTCTCGCAAGATGACCGGGCGCGTCGTACCGGCGCGCCCGGAGATCACGGCAGCCGACTTCAGGCCGCGGCGTCCTTGCTTTTCTCCCAAGCGAACTTCTGCATCACCGCATCCACCGGCGTTTCGGCCAGATGGTTGGTGTAGTTCGACATCACCTTCTGCGCCACGCCAAGGATCACCTCGAGGATCTGCTGCCGGGTGAAGCCGGCGTCGAGGAATGCCTCCACCTGCTCGGCGCTCAGATCGCCGCGTTGACGCACGACCTGCAACGTGAAGGTCCGCAGCGCTTCGAGCCGCGCGTTGGGCAGCGGCGTTTCGTTGCGCAGCGCCTCTGTGATCTTGTCGTCCACCTTCATCATCTTGGCGATGCCGGTGTGCGCGGGCACGCAGTAATGGCATGCGTGTTCGACGTTGATGGCCTGCCAGACCACTGTGATCTCGTCCTTGTCGAAGCTGGTGGCCTCGGCAAAGAGCTTGTGAAGATGCTTGTAGCCGTCGAGCAGGGCCGGCGCTTCGGCCATCACCGCATGCAGGCCCGGCACGCGGCCAAAGCTGTTTTTGGAATCCTCGAGCAGGGGGCGACTGGCCTCGGGGGCGCTGTCGAGCGTGTGAAGCGTGAAGTCGGTCATTGGGTCGGTCTCCGATTCTTGAGTGATTGCTCAAATTCACACCGCAGAGGTAGCTTTACCTGAACGATCACTCAAGATATATTTTGAGCAATCACTCAAATGAGCGGAAAGGAGCGCGCCCGCGGCATGGCAAGACAGGCACGGCACGATCGGCAGCAGGTGCTGGAGAAGGCGCTCGCCCTGTTCTGGGCGAAGGGGTATCACGCCACATCGCTGAAGGACCTCGAGGCGGCGCTCGACATGCGGCCGGGCTCGATCTATGCCGCCTTCGGCTCGAAGGAGGCGCTGTTCGCCGAGGCGCTGCGGCTCTACGCCGAAACCTCCAAGGCGCAGTTTCACGAGATGATCGGTCGCGGTCCGACACCGCTCGGCGCGCTGGCAAGCCACGTGCGCAGCCTTGGCTGCAGCGAGGCGCGGCAGGCACCCTCGCGCGCCTGCATGCTGGTCAAGACCCTGCTTGAAACGCCAGACGACGATCCGGGGCTGCGCGCGCAAACCGAGGACCTGATGCGGCGGATGGAGGCGGCCTTTGCCGAGGTCTACCGCGACGCGCAGCGGCGTGGCGACCTTGGCGCCGACGCCGATCCCGACCGTCTTGCGAGCCGCCTTCAAGCGGAGATTTTCGGCCTGCGCGCCTATGCGCAGCGCACCGACTCGCAGGCGCGGGTGGCGCAACTGGCCGAGGATATCGCGAAGGATATCGAGGCACTGGCAACGGGCTGACCTTCAGGCGGGCCGGGGCCGTGATCGGCGAAGCCTTGCCCATCTTGACGCCGGGGAATTGCTGCCGCGCAGAAACGTGCCACATAGCGATCACAGACATGCAGTTTCCGGAGCCTCCTATGTCCGCTGACACTCTCGATCGCCGCGCCTTCCTGACCTCCGCTCTTGGTGCAGGCGCATTCTGCCTGTTGCCGGAACTGGCCCGCGCCCAAAGTGGCGCCATTGCCTCGGGCATCGCGCTCGGCCCGCCCGAGAGTTTTTCCTTCGACGGTCTGAAGGAACTGGCGGGCAACCTCGCGAAAGAGAGCTTCACGCCGATGGCGGTGCCCGATCGCGAGATCCTGCAAGAGATCGACTACGATGCCCATGGCGCGATCCGCTTCCGCAAGGACAAGGCGCTCTGGGCCGATCAGGGGGATGCGCAGCCGGTCCGGTTCTTCTTTCCCGGGCGCTATTTCCCCGAGCCGGTGCATGTGTACGCGCTGGAAAACGGCACCGCGCGCGAGGTGCCGTTCTCGCGCGATCTGTTCGAGATCCCGGTGGGCAACCCGGCCAACCGACTGGAAAAGACCGAAGGGTTCGCTGGATTTGCGGTGCAGGATCCCGAAGAGCGGCTCGACTGGATGGCCTTCCTTGGTGCCTCCTACTGGCGCACGGCGGGCTATTCGGGGCAGTTCGGCCTGTCGGTGCGCGGGCTGGCGATGGACACCGCGATCCCCGATGGCCCCGAGGAGTTCCCGCGCTTCACCCGCTTCTGGCTGGAGCAGGGAGAGGGCGGCGCATTGACCACCCACGCCCTGCTCGAAAGCCCGCGGGCGACGGGGGCGTATCGCATCGCCTCGCACCGCGACAACGGGGTAATCCAAGACATCTCCGCCGAGATCTTCCTGCGCGGCGATGTCGAACGGCTGGGGCTGGCGCCGCTGACGTCGATGTATTGGTACGGCAAGCCCGACCGCCACATCGCCGCCGACTGGCGCCCCGAAGTGCACGACAGCGATGGGCTGGAAATTCACACCGGCAACGGCGAGCGCATCTGGCGGCCCTTGGGCAATCCGCCGCGGGTGATGGCCAACAGCTTCGCCACCACCGATCCAGAGGGCTTTGGCCTGATGCAGCGCGAGCGTGATTTTGCGCAGTATCAGGATGATGGCGTATTCTACGAGCGCCGCGCCTCGGCGTGGGTGGCACCCAAGGGCGGATGGGGCGAGGGGGCAGTGACGCTGATTGAACTGCCCACCGACGACGAGATCCACGACAATATCGTCGCTTTCTGGACGCCCTCCGAAGCAGCGGTGGCGGGGGGCTCGTTCAACGTCGAGTATCAGCTGACGTGGCTTGAGGATTGCCCGGTGCCACCGCGCAGCGCGCGGTTCCGCGCCGTGCGCATTGGCCGCGGCGGCATCCCCGGCCAGCCACGTCCGGCGGACACGGTAAAGATCGTCTGCGATTTCGAGCCCATGGGCATGGATGGCATCGAGCGCGGACCCGAAACCCTGCCGGTGGTCAGTGCCTCGCGCGGCGAGATCTCGGGCGAGGCGGCCTATCAGGTGGTCGACGCCGAGAACTGGCGCGCGATGTTCGATTTGGATTTCTCGGCGCTGGCAGAGGACGACGACGAGCCCATCGATCTGCGGGTCTATGTCGCGCACGCGGGCGAAGCGAAGACCGAGACGATGATCCTGCAACTCTTCCCCAGCCAGTTGCGGGCGCTGCTCGACGCCACCGGCTGACCCGGGTGCGACGTTAGGGAGAAGTTGCGGCGCGCGGCGTCTGGTCTAGGTTTCTCTGCGAGAGGAGGACCAAACGATGGATGCGTTTTGGATCACCGAGCAGGGCTCCGAAGGGGCGGGGCAGCCGGATCGTCTGTTTCCCTATTGGAGCTTCACCAAGACCGTTCTGGCCATCTGCGCGCTGCGGCTGACCGAGGATGGCGAGCTTGATCTGGATGCGCGGGTCGCGGATGCACCCTGCACCTTGCGGCAGCTTCTGGATCACAGCGGCGGTCTGCCTGATTACGGCCCGCTTCCGGCCTATCGTCACGCGGTTGCGGCGGATGAAGAGCCTTGGCCCGTCGAGACTTTGTTTCGTCGGACCATGGCGCAGGGCGTGCGGTTCCCGCCCGGACAGGGCTGGGCGTACTCCAACCTTGGTTACATGCTGGCGCGGCAGCACATTGAGGAGGCCGCCGGGCAGGGCTTCGGCGCGCTGTTTCGCGATGTGATCGCCGCGCCGCTTGGCCTGCGGCGCTGCACGCTGGCCGAAAACCGCGAAGATTTTGCGCAGGTGCACTGGCCCGCCGCGCGCGGCTATCATCCGGGCTGGGTGTATCATGGTTGCCTGATCGGCCCGGCGGATGCGGCGGCTGTGATCCTGCACGCCCTGTTCGATGGGCGGCTGCTGTCCGACCCCAGCCTTGCGCAGATGCTGCACCGGCACGATCTGGGCGGCGCTCTTGAGGGCAGGCCCTGGACGCGCTGCGGCTATGGACTTGGGGTGATGAGCGGCGAGCTTGGTCCAGCGGGGCGGGCCATTGGGCATTCGGGCGCGGGGCCGTTCAGCGTCAACGCGGTGTATCACTTTCCAGACCTGCCGCGGCCGGTGACGGTGGCCTGTTTCACCGATGGCCGCGATGAGGGCGTGGCCGAGGTTGAAGCCAAGCGCATCGCGCTGCGCGAAGGCGGCAAAGACGCCTGACGTGCCAGCGTGCCGGGCGCTCGGGCGTAGGCGCGCTGCGACCAGCATAGGGTGGTGGATAGAAAAAGGCCGCCCGGATCGGGCGGCCTTTGTTTTCTTTGCCGTGCGGTGCGCTCAGAGGCCCAGCTTGGCCGCGACTATCTCGTTGACCGCCTTGGGGTTGGCCTTGCCGCCGGTGGCTTTCATCACCTGACCGACGAACCAGCCCGCCAGCTTGGGATTCTGCTTGGCCTTTTCGACCTGCGCCGGGTTGGCCGCGATCACCTCGTCCACAGCGGTTTCGATCGCGCCGGTGTCGGTGACCTGCTTGAGGCCCTTTTCCTCGACGATCTGCGCCGGGTCGCCGCCTTCGGTGTAGACGATCTCGAAGACGTCCTTGCCGATCTTGCCCGAGATGTCGCCCTTCTTGATCAGCGCGATGATCCCCGCCAGCTGCGCCGGAGACACCGGGCTTTCGGTGATGTCGTGGCCCTCTTTCTTGAGGCGGCCGAAAAGCTCGTTGATCACCCAGTTGGCGGCCAGCTTGCCGTCGTTGCAGGCGGTGACCACCTCTTCGAAATAGGCCGAGTTCACCACTTCGGCGGTCAGCACGCCGGCGTCGTATTCCGACAGGCCGAACTCTTTGACGAAGCGCGTCTTCTTCTCGTCCGGCAGTTCCGGAAGCGAGGCGGCGATGTCGTCCACCCAGCCTTGTTCGATTTCCAGCGGCAGCAGGTCGGGGTCGGGGAAGTAGCGGTAGTCGTGCGCCTCTTCCTTCGAACGCATGGAGCGCGTTTCGCCCTTGTCGGGATCGTAAAGCCGGGTCTCCTGATCCACCGAGCCGCCGTTTTCGAGGATGGCGATCTGGCGCCGCGCCTCGTAGTCGATGGCCTGCTGGATGAAGCGCATGGAGTTCATGTTCTTGATCTCGCAGCGCGTGCCGAGGTGGCTGAAGTCCTGCGTTTCCTGATACTTCTCGTATTGGCCGGGGCGGCAGACCGAGACGTTCACATCGGCCCGCAGGTTGCCGTTCTGCATGTTGCCGTCGCAGGTGCCCAGATAGCGCAAAATCTGGCGCAGCTTGACCACATAGGCCGCCGCTTCCTCGGGGCCGCGGATGTCGGGGCGGCTGACGATCTCCATCAGCGCCACGCCGGTGCGGTTGAGGTCGACGAAAGACATCGACGGGTCCATGTCGTGGATCGATTTGCCGGCGTCCTGCTCGACGTGGATGCGTTCGATGCGCACCTTGCGGGCGATGCCCGGCTCCATGTCGACGATCACTTCGCCTTCGCCCACCAGCGGATGGTACAATTGCGAAATCTGATAGCCTTGCGGCAGGTCGGGGTAGAAGTAGTTCTTGCGGTCGAAGGCGGATTTCAGATTGATCTCGGCCTTCAGTCCCAGCCCGGTGCGCACAGCCTGTTCAATGCAGTACTCGTTGATCACCGGCAGCATGCCGGGCATCGCCGCGTCCACGAAGGACACGTTCGAGTTGGGTTCGGCGCCGAACTGGGTGGAGGCGCCGGAGAACAGCTTTGCCTCGGTGGAAATCTGGGCGTGAATCTCCATCCCGATCACCAGCTCCCAATCGTGTTTGGCGCCGGCAATGACCTTGGGTTTGGGGGGCTCGAAGCTCAGGTCAAGCATGGGGGGTCCTCGTCTCTCAGGTTGCGACGGGGATACGCCAGAGCGGGACAGGGGGCAAGGGTGCAGGCGCCGCCCGGGGCAGGCTTCAGGCGGATCCCGGATTCGGTGAAGATCACGCTGCGTCCGCGCGCCACGTCAGCGGCGAAATGTTCGGCCAGAGCCGAGCGGGCGCGGCTGGTTCCGATCTGTGCGGCGACGCCGGGATCGGGGCATCCGGGCAGGGGGCGGGCGGCGGCCCAGACCTCAGGATGAATCTCGCGCAGGTGGTCTTGAACGATCCAGTCGAAACAGCCGGTGATGCGCGCACGTGCCGAGCCGGGCGCCGCGGCTTTGGCGAGGACAAGACCGCAATAGGCGGCGAGCTTATTGGCCATGTGTTGACCCGGTTGTTGCTCCGGTTGTTGACCAGGTTTCTGGCTAGGCCGTGCCTGCATGATGTCGTGCAGCCCTGCGACGAAATATTCGGCATCCACATGCGCAAATCCGCCGGGCTGGCGTGCCAGCACATCCCACCACATCCAAGCGTAGGCGCCGCTGCCCCAATGGTCGGCGGTCAGCATCGCCATGCGCCGCGCCGCCCGGTCGAGCGCGGGCCATGTGCCGAACCGCGCGGGGGAGAGATCGACGCCGTAGGCGCGCAGATGCGGTGGGCAGGCGGGCTCGGCAGCGATAAGCGCTTCGTAGTCCGCAGCAAGTCGCACCGGGGTCGAGGGCAGAAGCTCCACCACCTTGCAGCGCGCCGCCGCCAGCGCCGCAGACCCGAGCGAAGGGGCATCGTGCGGGCGCAACGCCATCAGCGCGGCCTCCAGATGATCCAGCGCGGCGGCACGACGCAACGGGGCCGGATCGGCGGTGCATTCCGTGCCGCGCCAGAGTGCCGCGACCTCGATATGCGCGCTGGCCAGTAGCAGCGCCCGCCATGGCGCGTGCACGGTTGGTCCGAGGGCAGCGGCCCAATCAAGCAGGATGCGGCGGGTGGCCTCGGCATCGCCGCGCGCCGCGGACCTGCGCGCACAGGCGAGCCGGTCGGTCGCGGCACCTTCGCACAGCAGGCGCGCCACGGGCATGCCGCCGAGGGTGCGCGCGCGGCCGAGGTCGGCCTCGCGCAGCATGTCTGTCAACGCATCCCAACGCTCCTGACGGGCGAGGCGGCTGGCCTTTTGTCGGTACGCCTCGCGCGCGTGGGTTTCCGGCGCGGGGCTGCGCAGCGGCACCTCGATCGTCGGCGCAGCGGTTTTGCGCGCGGCGCAAGGCGGCGCGGCGTCGGGCTGCAAACCACCTGCCAGCCTGCCGAGACGGGCAAGCAAAGGTGCGCGCGTGGGCGCGGAGTTTGGCAGAGAGTGCGGCTGCGGAGCGGGCTGATCCTTGGGCATGGTGGTCATCATGCGGCGAGATTCGGGCGCAGCGGCGGCGTGCTTCCGCTCATGGAATGGCGAATTGTTCGACGTTTAGCCAGCGCTACCACCCTGCTGTGGGCAAAAATCCATCGAAGATTCAAACGGTTCCTCGGTTAATCGGCGATCCGTCGCGCATCGGGCGCCCGTGGGCTTGTCGGAAATGTCCGGGATGGGCAAGTTTCGCCGCATGCTGAACCGTTTCATTCCAGCCCTCGCGGCGCTCATGATCGTGCCATCGGTTGCATCGGTGGCTCAGGCCAACACCGGTCCCGCGCAGGCGGCGCTCGCCGTCGCGGAGCCGACGATGCCCCGGGTCTCGCCGCATGCGATGCCCGACGCTCCGGAGTCGCTGCAGGCGGTCTCCGTTTCGCCGCGTCCTCTGGCGCGCCGCGTGACAATCCCAAAGGCGCGCTGGGGCACCTCGGGCGGGCGCAGCACGTGGTCGCTGGCGGTGCTGTCGTCGCTGCGCGGCCCGGCCAACGCGCTGACCGACGTGGTGCCGGCGGATATCGACACGTGGTGCCCGGCCTATGAAAGCGGATCGCGCGAGCAGCGCGAGGCGTTCTGGCTCGGCCTCGTCTCGTCGCTGGTGAAGCACGAGAGCACGTTCCGCCCGACCGCTGTGGGTGGCGGCGGCAAATGGATCGGCCTGATGCAAATCCTGCCCTCGACAGCGCGGCTTTACGGCTGTCAGGCGACCAGCGTCTCGGCGCTGAAGAACCCGCGTGCCAACCTGTCGTGCGGCCTGCGGATCATGGCCCGCACCGTGGCGCGCGATGGCGTGGTCAGCCACAACATGCGCGGCGTCGCTGCCGACTGGGGCCCGTTTCATTCGCGCAAAAAGCGCGAGGACATGATCGCTTGGACGCGGTCGCAGGCATATTGCACCGGCATGGGCCGCTCGCTGCGCCCGGTCGAACGCCCGGTGAGCTTGCTGCCCGGGATCATGGCGGCGAACGAGCCCGGTCCGGCGACCAGCCCGCTGGAACATTCGCGCTCGCTGGATGCGAGCTACGCCCATGCGTTTTTCTCGACGCAGGGACGTTTGATTGACGGCAAAGACTGATCTGCTGAAGATCGCTTCAAGGTGCAAACGGGCGGGGCCGGAAATGGTTCCGCCCGTTTTGCGTTTGGGCCTTGCGGCCGTGCAGGGGCTCCTCAGGGCCTCCCGAAATTGACCGCGCGCAACGGGCGCATGCCACCGAGCGGGTATCCTTCGGCCCACCCTGTGTGACAGGGCAAGAGGAGGAAACCCCATGTGCAACTCCATGTGTAAATCCATCTTGATGGCGGGCGCGGCCTGCGCCAGCCTGACCATTGGCGCCGGTCCGGGGCTGAGTGCGGACATGAGCCTTGGCGAGTTCGAATATATGAACAGCTGCGCGGCCTGCCACGGTGCCAAAGGTCAAGGTGACGGCCCGATTGCAACCTTTCTGGACACGCAGACTTTGCCCGTGCTGACGATGCTGCAAAAGAACAATGACGGCGTCTTCCCGGTGCAGCGGGTTTACGAGGTCATAGAAGGCAGCGAGGACGTAAGCATCCACGGCGCGCGCGACATGCCTGTGTGGGGCCAGCGCTACCGGGCACGGGTGAACGACTCCGGCGAGGATTACGATTTCGGTCCAGCCCAGACGGAAGCCTACGTGCGGACCCGCATTCTGGCGTTGATCGAGTATCTCTCGACCATTCAGGAGGAATGACGCGCGGGGCGACGCCGCGACCGCGCTGTGCAGGTGTCACCGGCGGCATATCTCTGCCGCCGGCGTATCTGGCAGATCAGCGCCCGCCGCCCACGTCCAGCAGCGTGCGGGTGACATAGCCAGCGCGGTCCGACAGCAACCATAGTATGCTCTCGGCGACCTCGTCGGCGGTGCCCGCGCGGCCCAGCGGCGGCGTGTGGCCGATGCGTGTCAGCCGGTCCGGCTCGCCACCCTTGGCGTGGATCTCGGTCTCGATCAGGCCGGGCCGCACGGCGTTGACCCGGATGTTCTCGGGGGCCAGTTCATCTGCAAGGCCAAGCGTGAACGTGTCGATCGCGCCCTTGCTGGCGGCATAGTCCATATACTGCCGGGCCGATCCCAGACGCGCCGCCACAGAGCTGACGTTGACGATGCCGCCGCCGGCATGGGCGCGCATGTAAGAGACCGCCTGCCGCGCCACCTCGATGGCGCCTAGGACATTTACTTCGAACACCCGGCGCACCCGCTCTGGCGTGAGATCGGCAAGCGCGCCGGTGGGCGCGACGATCCCGGCGTTGTTGACCAGATCAAGCGGTCCCGGCGCCAGCGCGGTCAGCTCGGCAAAGAGCTGCGCCACCTGCGCGTGGTCCGAGACATCGGCGCCCACCACATGCGCCTCGGCACCCTGCGCGCGGACCTCTTCGGCGACGCGCTCGGCGCCGGCCTTGTCGCGGCCATAGTGGACGACGACACGCTCCCAGCCGCGCGCCGGGGCGAGGCGGCAGGTTGCCGCCCCGATGCCAGCGCTGCCGCCGGTGACCAGCAGCAGCCGGCTCATGAAAGCAGCCGCGTGACCATTTCGGTCACGTCCCGTGACAGGCCCGGTTTGGCGGCGATGCGTTCCAGCTGCGCTTTCATCAGGCCGCGGCGCGTCTCGTCATAGCGCTTCCATGTCTGGAAGGCCGAGCACATGCGTGCCGTGGTCTGCGGGTTCTTCTCGTCGAGCTTGATCAGCCAATCGGCCAGCAGCTGGTAGCCCGCGCCGTCGATCCGGTGGAACCCCGCGTGGTTCATTGCCAGCGCGCCCATCACTGCGCGGAAGCGGTTGGGGTTCTTCATGTCGAAGTCCGGATCCTCGGTCAGCGCCTTGGCGCGGTCGGCGGTTTCCGACGGGCCGGAGGCCGCGACCTGCAGGCCGAACCACTTGTCCATCACCAGCCGGTCGCCGTTCCACTGGGCGCGGAACTTCGCCAGCGCGTCCTCGCCCGCACCGGCCTGCACCAGACACGCCAGCGCCGAAAGTTGCAGCGTCATGTTGTCGGCGCTGTCGAACTGCGCTTTGGCCGCCTCGCCGCCGTCGAGCCGGCTGGTCAGCGCCAGAACGGCGGAGCCAAGCGCGCGCTTGCCGGACTGTTCGGCGTCGGGTTGGTAGGGGGCGGTGACCTTGGCCTCTTCGGCAAGCTGCGGCAGCAGCGCCGACCAGCGCTCGGCGCGGGTCTTCTTCAGCGTCTCGGTGGCGGTCCAGATCGCATCGGGATCGGGGGTCACGCCGCGCTGGTGCAGCACCTGCGCCAGTTCCGATTGCGTCGGCAGCCCCAGCATCAGCGCGCGATAGGCCGGGTCGAGCGCGCTGTCGCGGATCACCGCCTCCAGCCCGTCGAGCCATGCGGTGTCGGGCTCTGCGCCCTCGGTGATCATCGCCACGAGGCATTCGCGTGCCAGATCACGGCTCGCTTCCCAGCGGTTGAACGTGTCGGTGTCATGCGCCAGCAGGAAGGCGCGCTCGTCCTTCGAGGTTTCGCGCTCCAGCACCACAGGCGCCGAGAATCCGCGCAGGATCGAGGGCACCGGCTTGGCCGACAGCCCTTCGAAGGTGAAGCTCTGCTCGGCCTCGGTCAGTTCCAGCACCTTGGTCGGCACCACCTCGTCGCCATTCGGCGACAGCAGGCCGACCGCCACCGGGATCACCTGCGGCGCCTTGTCGGGCTGGCCGGGGGTGGGGGGCGTGTGCTGCTTGAGGGTCAGCGTGTAGGTGCCATCTTCGAAGGCCTCGGAGACAGCCACATGCGGCGTCCCGGCCTGCGAATACCACCGCTTGAACTGCGTCAGATCGCGCCCGGTGGCATCTTCAAAGACCTTCAGCCAGTCCTCGATGGTGGCGGCATCCCCGTCGTGCCGCTCGAAGTAGAGATCGAGCGCCTTGGCATAGGCATCGTCCCCGACCAGCGTCTTGAGCATGCCGATCACCTCGGCGCCTTTCTCGTAGACGGTGGCGGTGTAGAAGTTGTTGATCTCCTGAAAGCTCTCGGGGCGCACGGGGTGCGAAAGCGGGCCCTGATCCTCGGGGAACTGGCGACCGCGCAGGTCGATCACGTCGGAGATGCGTTTCACCTCTTCGCTGCGCATGTCGGAGGTGAACTGCGCATCGCGGAACACCGTCAGCCCTTCTTTCAGGCACAGCTGGAACCAGTCGCGGCAGGTGATGCGGTTGCCGGTCCAGTTGTGGAAATACTCATGCGCGATGATCGCCTCGATGCGCTCGAAGTTGGCGTCGGTCGAGGTTTCGGGCGAGGCGAGCACGGCGGAGGAGTTGAAGATGTTCAGCCCCTTGTTCTCCATCGCGCCCATGTTGAAATCATCGACCGCGACGATGTTGAAGATGTCGAGGTCGTACTCGCGACCATAGACCTCCTCGTCCCATTTCATCGACTTTTTCAGCGCTTCCATGCCGAAGGCGCATTTGCCCTCGTCGCCGGGGCGCACCCAGAGGTTCAATTCGACCTCGCGGCCGGACATGGTGGTGAAGCTGCCGGGGTGGTTGACCAGATCGCCCGCCACCAGCGCAAAGAGGTACGCGGGTTTGGGCCACGGGTCGTGCCACTCGGCCCAGCCTTCTCCCTTGCCCTGCGGGTTGCCGTTCGACAGTTTGACCGTCTCGTCGCCCTCGACGCGCACGGTGAACACCGACATCACGTCGGGGCGGTCGGGGTAGAAGGTGATCTTGCGGAAGCCCTCGGCCTCGCATTGCGTGCAATACATGCCGTTCGACATGTAGAGCCCTTCGAGCGCGAAGTTCTCCACTGGCGCGATCTCGACCTCGGACTCCCAAGTGAAGGCGCCCTCGGGCACGGCGCAGGTGAGGCCGGTGTCGGTGATCTCGGGGGTGACCGGCGCACCGTCGATGGCGAAGGAGATCGGTTTGAGCTGCTCACCGTGCAGGAAGAACTCTTGCTTCGGCGCGTCGGGGTTGGGGGCAAAGCGGATGCGCGAGCGGACGCGGGTGGCCTTGGGCGCAAGCACGAAGGTCAGATGCACCTCTTCGGCGGTCCAGCCGAAGGGGGTGTAGTCCTTGAGGTAGATGGTCTGGGGGCTTGCGTCCTTCATGGGCGTCTCCTGGCCTTTGGGGTGGAGGGCTGTCGCGGTTATGGAACCGGCGCTTTGGCCGGACGTTATGCCCATGAGAGAGGCGCGGCAACCGCCCGCCTCGCGGAAAGTCCGGATGGCACACCGGATTGATCCCGGCCGGCCCTTTCCCTCGGGCCGGCCGGGCCGCTTTGCAAAATCGGAGGAGAAAACCCATGTCCGCACCCGATACGAATGTCGAAAAACAGGAACGTCAGCACCGTGGCCCGCTGTGGGGCATGTGGGGTGGCCTTGCCGTCGTCGCGATCCTGCTGGTGTGGTGGCTGTCCTATGCGCTGAACGGCGAGGAGCCCGAGGCCGGGCAGGCCGCGGTCCCGGCGGCAGAGGCCGAGCAGGCCGAAGGCGCGCCCGCCGCCGACTGACCGAACGTCATGATTTCAGATTGCTGCCGCCGGAGGGGTCCTTCGGCGGCTTTTTTGTGCGGTAAGATCAGGGGGGCGCGGCTGTCGGCTCAGGGCCGGTCACTCGCAGCGGGTGATGCCATTCTTGTCCGTCGTACAGCTTTGATTGCCGCGCCGAGTGGTGCTGGGCGGACGCGTGGGGCTGATCGTGCCGCCTCGGTCGGCGGTGGGGTCGCCGGGGGCGATGAAATAGCCGCCGCCCATGTTGTCGCGCACAATGCCGTTCTTGTCGGTGGTCTGCGGTGCGGCGCGGCGCTCGCGGGTGATGCCCAGATGGTCGGTGGAAAAGGTCGACGGGCCGGGACAGCGGGTTATGCCGTTCTTGTCGGCAACACAGCCCTTCATCTGCGCGGCAAGCGGGCCGGGCAGGGTGGTGCCTGCAGCGGTAAGGGCGAGGGCGATCAGCAACGGCTTCAAGGTGCGGCTCCCGGTCATGGGCGGGCGCCGACGCGGCGCCCGCCGATTTATATAGGGGCTGCGCGCCCGCCTGCCATGGGCAAGGTCATTCTGCCGCACGCATGGAGCTTGCGGCGCCCGGCCCGTTGCCTGTCGCCTCTGGGTCGTCCCAGAGGATCAGCGGCGCCTTCACCTTGCGCGCCTCGCGCTGCAGCGCCCAGTCCCGCGCCGCCCGGCTGCCGCGCCCGAAAGAGGCGATGGCCAGCAGCCGTGCCAGCCAATGCGCGTAGGTCGAAAGCCAGACCCGCAGCGCCAGCATCGCGGGGGTGAACACCAGCGTCAGAATTGTCGCCACTGCCAGGCCGAACACCACCGCCGAGGCCAGCGGTTTCCACCACAGCGAGGTCGGCGCGTTGAGCGTGTAGCCGCCGCCAAAGAAGTCGAGGCTGAGGCCGATCATCATCGGGAAGAGGCCTGCGATCGTGGTGATCGTGGTCAGCAGCACCGGGCGGATGCGGTCCTCTGCGGTGCGCACGATCGCCTCGAGCCGCGGCATGTAGCGCGCGTAGTCCTGAAAGGTGTCGATCAGCACGATATTGTTGTTCACCACGATCCCGGCCAGCGCTACCACACCGGTGCCCGACATGATGATCGAGAAGGTTTGGTCCAGCACGATCATCCCGAGGAAGACACCCGCGGTCGACAGGATCACCGCCAGCAACACCAGCACCGAGTTGTAGAAGCTGTTGAACTGCGCCAGCAGGATGATGAACATCAGTCCCAGCGCGGCGGCGAAGGCTTGGGTGAGGAAGGCTTGGCTCTCGGCTTCCTCCTCCTGATCGCCGGTCCATTCCCAACTGATGCCATCGGGCAGGGGCGCCTGCTGCAACCATGCGGTCAGCGCAGCGATGCGCTCGTTTGCGGTGACCGGGACGGAGGTCAGCGTGCCCGCCTGCGCCGCTTCAGCGATGGCCGTCTGCGCCACACCCGGCTCGGTGCGGGTCACGTCATAGGCGGTGCCGCGCAGGGTCACCGCGCCTTCGGTGCCCGCGACCACCTCGCGCCCATAGCCCAGCACCTCGCCGCCGGACGAGAATTTCACCAGCCCCTCATCCACCCCGGCCTTCACGTCGAAGTGGCGCTTGCGGCCCTCGCGGTTGATCTCGGCCAGCTTCGGCACGGGCGTGCGGGTGATGAAATGCGACAGCGGGATCAGCCCCTCGGTGGTGCGCACACGCAGGTTGTCGAGGGTGGACAGCACGCGGTTCTCTTCGGGCAGGCGGACGCGGATGTCGATCTCTTCGTCCGAGCTGTCCACCGGCATTGTGTCGAGCGTGACGCCGCGGGTGACCAGTTGCACCATTGCGCCCACGGTCGCCACGTCGGCGCCGTAGCGCCCGGCCTCCTGCACGTCGACGTCGATCTGCCAGTCGATTCCGGGCAGCGGGCGTGTGTCTTCTATCAGGCGCAGCCCGGCGGCCTCGTCAAAGCGCGTGCGGGCGGTGCCGGCGGCGACCAGCAGGTCTTCCCAGTTGTCGCCCTTGAGCCGCAGGTGCACCGGCTTGGCCGAAGCTGGCCCCATGGCGAGGTTGAGGATTTCGGTCTCGATCCCGGGAATGGTGGCAAGCTGGTCGGTCAGCTCGGCCAGCACGATATCGCCATCCAGTTCGGGCAGGTTGCGGCGGTCTTCCCACGGCACGACTTCAAGCTGGATCTGCCCGATGGTGTCGGTAGGCGGCTGCGCGCCGCCGGTGTTGGATTCCAGCCCGCCGTCACCCGCAAAGGCAAAGGCCGTCTCGATGCCCGGGTGCTGCAGCACGATGGTTTCGGCGCGTTTGACCAGCGCATCCTTCTCGGCCAGCGAGAGGTTGCCGCGGGCACGCACGTAGACGATGGCCTGCTCGGGCTCGCTTTCGGTGAAGAACTCGGTGCCGTTGTTGTTCTGCCCGTAGTAGCCGAAGACCGAGACGACAAAGAAGATCACGCCGCCGATGGTCACCAGCGGCATCACCGGGTTGCCGGTGACAAAGGCGATCACCCGGCCAAAGAGGGTGCGGCGGTAGGTCTTGCGCACGCGGGTGCGCTTGCGCTCGATCTGCGCGGCGTCGAGGGTGATCGAGGCCATCACCGCGAAGATCAGGAACAGCACGATCCCCGGCATCCGCGCGCCGCGCCCTTCGATCAGCGTGAAGCCGAGCAGCGATGGGTTCAGCACCAGCAGCGCACCAAGCAGCATGCCCGCCAGAGCGACGGGCACCAGCGCGGCGCGCGCGGGCCATGTGCGCACCGTCTTGCGCAGCCCCAGAGAGGCGTTGTGCAGCATGCGCGAAAATCGCCCCGACACGCCGCCCATCACCGGCAGGTAGACCAGCGCCACGATCAGCGAGGCCGACAGCACGAAGATCAGCGTCACCGGCAGCATGCCCATGAACTCCCCCGCCACTCCGGGCCAGAACAGCATCGGAAGAAAGGCGCAGAGCGTGGTGGCGGTGGAACTGACCACCGGCCAGAACATGCGCTTGGCCGCCTCCACATAGGCGTGCATTGGGCCGACGCCCTCGGTGATGCGCTTGTCGGCGTATTCCACCACCACGATGGCGCCATCCACCAGCATGCCCACCGCAAGGATCAGCCCGAACATCACGATGTTGGAGATGGTGATGCCCATCACTGCCAGCAGCACGAAGCACAGCAGGAACGAGGTGGGGATGGCAAAGCCCACCAGCAGCGCGGCGCGGGTGCCGAGCGAGCCCAGCACCACGATCATCACCAGCGCGATGGCGGTCAGCACCGCGCCTTCAAGCTGGCTGACCATGGAATCCACGATGCGCGACTGGTCGTTGCTTTCCTCGACGACCACCGTGGCGCGCAGCTCGTCGGGCCAGCCCTCCTGCGCGTCGGCCACGGTCTGGCGCACCAATGCGGCGGTGTCGATCAGGTTGTAGCCCTTGCGTTTGACCACCTGCAGCGCCACCGCCGTGTCGCCGTTGAAACGCGCGGTGCCGGTGCGGTCCTCGAAGGTGAGCCGGATGTCCGCCAGATCGCCCAGCGTGACCACCCGGTCGCCGTTGACCTTGATCGGCAGATCGAAGATGTCCTGCGCCTCACGGAAGCTGGAGGGGATCTTCACCGAGAAGGTGCCCTGTTCGGTGCGCACTTCCCCGGCGGCGATCAGTTGGTTGTTGTTCTGGACGGTCTGGATCAGCTCGTTGGCGGTGACGTTGTAGCTTTCGAGCTTCAGCGGGTCGATCACCACCTCCAGCATCTCGTCCCGGTTGCCGGCGATGCCCGCCTCAAGCACCGAGTCGAGCGCCTCCACCCGGTCCTGCAGGTCCTTGGCGACCTGCGCCATGGTGCGCTCGGGCAGGGGGCCGGTCAGCGAGACGATGATGATCGGGAATTCCGAAAAGTTGATCTCGTTGATCGAATACTGCTCGGCGCCTTCCGGGAACTTCGCCTCGGCCTTGGTCATCGCGTCGCGCACTTCGGCCATGGTTTCCGAGCGGTTCCAGCCAAACTCGAACTCCATGGCGACCCCGGCATAGCCCTCCGACGCAACGCCGCTGATCTTGTCGAGCCCGTCGATGTCGGAAAGCTCGGTCTCCATCGGTTTGACCAGAAGCGTCTCGGAATCCTCGGCCGAGATGCCGGGGAAGGGCACCGAAACGAACAGCGCGGGGATCTCGATGTCGGGCTCGCCCTCTTTGGGCAGCGTGGCGTAAGCAAAGGCCCCGGCTGTGATCGACAGGAAAATGAACGCCAGCACCATCCGGGCGCGCTGCGCGGCCCAGTCGACGATGCCGGTCATTGGCTGATCTCCTCGGGGATGATCTCCTGATAGCTCGGAGCCACCGGCACGCCATCAGTGACATATTCCTGCCCGAGCGTGATGACATCCACCTCATCGGGCAGCCCAGCCACCCAGACCCCTTCGGGCGTGTCGCGCAGCACGCTGACAGGAACGAATTGTGCGGTCTGCTCGGCGCTTACGATGCGTAGCCCCATGCGGCCATCATCATTCAGCGTCAGCGCGCTCTGCGGCAGCAAATGCGCCATGGCACCATCGGCGGCGATCAGGATGCGCGCGGTCTGCCCGGCGCGCAGGATCAGATCGGGGTTGGGCAGGGTAACCTCGATGCGGAAGGTGCGGGTGGTCTCATCGGCCTGACGCGAGACGAAGGTGACCTCGCCCTGCCACATCTTTCCGGCGATCTGCGCCCCGGCGCGCGCGCCCAGCTTCACCCGCGTGATATCGGCCTCTGGCGCGTAGCCCACCAGCCGGATCGGGTCGAGTTGCAGGATATGCGCGCAGGTGGCATTGCCGGTGGTGCTCATCAGCAGGCCCAACTCGGCGGTATCGCTTTCCAGCACCCCGGCGAAGGGGGCGGTGATGGTCAGGTTCTGCACTGCCTTGCGGGCGCTGGCGACGGCGGCTTCGGCGCTTTGGATCAAGGCCTCGAGGCTGTCCGTTCCGGCGCGGGCCGCTTCCAGCCCGGCCTCGGCGCTGCGCACGCTGGCCTCGGCAGAGCGCATCTTGGCCTCGGCAGAGGCAACGGTGGTGCGTGAGGAATAGCCGCCCTGCGACAGTTCCTGCGCCGCGGTGAGGTTGATCTCGGCCTCGGCCACGGCGGCCTGCGCCTGCGCCAGAACCGCTTCAGCCTCGGGCAGCGCGGCCTCGACCTGCGGACGCTGCGCGCGCGCCTCTGCCAGCCGCGCCTCCGCCTCGATCAGCGCCGCGCCGGTGGTGCCGGGGTCAAGCTTGCACAGCACCTCGCCCGCCTCGACCATGGTGCCCTTGCGGATCGGTTCGGAAATCACCCGGCCACCGGCTTCGGCCAGCACCTCCACCTCGCGTGAGGCCTGCGTTTCGCCGCGCAGCAGCACCGCGTCATCGATCTCCTGCGCCTGAGAATGGCGGGCCATGACCGCCACAGCGCCGCTTTGCGCGGCTTCCGTATCGTCATCTTCGGGCTTGGCGGCGGTAGCCTCAGCCTCAGCGGTCGTTTGCTCATCGGCAGGCGCGCCGCCGCGCGCCCAGCCCATCAGCCGCTCGCGGTCGAGCACCAACGCATAAAGCGCTGCGGCAACCGCAAGGGCAGTGAGAATGGAGATAAGTCTCATACTGGGCTTCCCGTGTTCGCTGCCGCGCTAGAGCGTGGCAGGGCGGTTGCCCCATTTGCGCGGGGCCGCGCGAAGATGTGACTGAACTGACCAGTTCAGAATACGGAGAATTCGGAAACCGTTCAAGCGGCGTTCTGCCGCGCCTTCGGCGGGGTTGGGGAAGTGGCAATGGCTACGTGGGCTTGGCCTTGGCAGCCTGCGCCAGCCGCGTTAAGAGAGGGCAACATTCGAAAGACGAGGCAGCCCGTGAGCAATACCGACAGTTTCATCGATGAGGTGACCGAGGAGGTGCGTCGTGACCGGCTCTATGCGCTGCTCAAGCGCTATGGCTGGATCGGCGTGGTGGTGGTGCTGGCCATCGTCGGCGGCGCCGCGTACCGAGAATACAGCGCGGTGCAGCGCCAAGCGCAGGCCGAGGCCTTTGGCGACGCGCTGCGCAGCGCCATCGACGCCGAGGCTCCGGCAGACCGTGCCGACGCGCTGCAGGCGGTCACCGCCCCCAGCGCGGAAGCCGAGGCGGTGACCGACATGCTGGCCGCCAGCGAACTGGTCAACGCCGAAGACCCGGCCGCAGCGGCGGCGCTGCTCGAACAGGCGGCCTCAAGCGAGGGGCTCCCCGAGATTTACCGCGAGATCGCCGCCTTCAAGGCCGTCAGCCGCTCGGATTCGGGCCTGTCGGACGACGAGCGCCGCATCCGGCTGGAGGCGCTGGCGGTGCCCGGCAAGCCGCTGCGTCTGCTGGCCGAGGAACAGCTTGCGCTGCTCGACATCAAGGCCGGTGACAGCGCTGCCGCGCTGGAAAGGCTGCAGCGTATCACGCAGGATTCCGAGATCACCGCGGGCTTGCGCCAGCGCGCCACGCAGTTGATTGTGGCGCTCGGTGGCGAGCCCGATGCGGCCTGAGCCGCGCCGCGACGCGGCAGTGACAAAGTTTGACGGGAGCAGTGTTTTGCGCATCACCACGATTTCCGCCGCGCTTCTGGGGCTGACGGCGCTGAGCGCCTGCGAGCGGCCCGAAGCGGTGCTGACCGGCGAACGGCTGGGTGTCCACGAGGTGCTCGAGGGCGGCTCGGCAGAGACGACCCCCGCCAACCGCGCGCTGCCGATCTCGCTTGGCGCGGCGACCGGCGGGATCGCGGCGCAAAGCCCCGTGTCGCCTTTTGCGCGCAGCGACCACGCCGCGCTGAGCCTGCCGCTGCGCGAGGTCTTCGCCACGTCGATCGGGGCGGGTGACAGCAAGCGCGCGCGGCTCAACGTCGATCCGGTGGCCGCAGGCGGACGCATCTTCACCATGGATTCGGCGCATACGGTCAGCGCCGTGGGCACCGATGGCCGCATGCTGTGGCAAAAGAGCATGGTGCCGAGCCGCGATCAGGCGAAACAGGCACAGGGCGGCGGTCTCGCGGTCGAGGGCAACCGGCTTTACGTTGCGTCGGGTTTCGGCAAGGTGACCGCACTCGACGCCGCCACCGGCGCAGAGGTCTGGACCCAGCAACTGGGTGGCACCGCCACCGGCGCCCCCACGGTGCGGGGCGGGCTGGTCTATCTCACCTCGGGCGATTCCGTCGGCTGGGCGATCGAGGCCGACACCGGCCGCGTCCGCTGGCGCATCGATTACCCCGAGGATTACAACAATGTCGCGGGGGCACCGGCTCCGGCCACCGACGGCGAGATCGTGGTCTTTGCCTTCGGCTCGGGCGCGGTGCAGGCGGCATTCCGTCAGGGCGGTCTGCGGCGCTGGAGCGTCGACGTGGCGGGCAGCCGCACCGGCAGCGCGCTGGCGTCGATCACCGACATCACCGGCGACCCGCTGATCGCGGGCGGCAAGGTCTTTGTCGGCAACCACTCGGGCCGGCTGGTGGCGCTGGATCTGGCCAGCGGCGAGCGGCAGTGGACCGCGCGCATGGGCGCGCTTGATGCGGTCTGGCCGGTTGGCGACTCGGTCTTCCTCGTCTCGGATCAGAACCAACTGGTGCGGCTCGATGCCGACACTGGCGCGCAGGTCTGGGCGGTGGACATGCCGGGCTACGAGCCGGTCCGTCGCCCGCAGAAGCGCCGCGACAGCGCCTTCGTGCATCATGGCCCGATCCTTGCGGGCGGACGGCTGATCATCGCCTCGTCGGACGGGGTGCTACGCGCCTTCGATCCGGCGTCCGGGCAACTGGTGGGGACGACGCCGATCGAAGATGGCGCGACCACCCGTCCGATCGTCTCGGGCGGTACGCTCTATGTCGTGTCGGGCGACGGAATGCTGCACGCCTATCGTTGAGCGACACGGTCTTTGACCATGTGAAAAGGGCGGCGCTGGAAACGGCGCCGCCCTTTTGCATTTGATGGCGAAGCGGGATCTGGCTCAGGCGTGCGACGGTTTGGGGCGCGACGCCGCCGCCGCCTTGCGCCGACAGGCTTCAAGCAACGGCAGAAGTTCTTCGCGAAGCTCCTGTGCGTCGGGTGTGTGGCGGTATTCGAACGCGCTTTGCCCGGGGCGCAGATGCGCCGCGAGCGTTTCGGCACCGGTGGCATAGACAATCACATCGGCATTGAGGAGCCGGGCGCTCGCCGCATCGCTGGCATCGCCGCGCACCACCATATCGAGCCGCGTCAAATGCGGCGCATAGCGCGCCATATTGGCCTTCATCATCGATACATAGGTGGGGAAATACGAATACCCCACGACCATCGCATCCGGCGGGATCGCCGCCAGCGCCACGCGCGTGGCCTCGTTTGGCAGCAGGGTGATGCCCATCACTTCGGTGTCCGGGAACAGGGCCCGCGCCTGCGG
Source organism: Salipiger sp. ABF4_146 (assembly GCF_056161345.1). Taxonomy (NCBI): domain Bacteria; kingdom Pseudomonadati; phylum Pseudomonadota; class Alphaproteobacteria; order Rhodobacterales; family Roseobacteraceae; genus Salipiger; species Salipiger sp. ABF4_146. The sequence goes on from NZ_JBSWYX010000030.1 coordinate 29,148, forward strand.
CAGCAGCGTGCGCGGGGTCAGAACCAGATCGTAGGCCCGCGGCGGCGCCTTGCCGATATCGTCGAGGAGCGCGGTTTCAATGCTGTCGCCAAGCGGCAGGTAGGGGCGCACCTCGGCGGCATAGTCGCGGGTGGCGGCGGTGAAATTGCCCAGCATCAGCAGCCGCAGGGCGTTGTCGCCGCTTGGCTTGTCCATGCCGATCCGCGTGGCAAGATCGGCGCGGCTGATGCCGCAGTCACGGGCGAGGGCGACGAGATCGCTGATCGCCTGTTCAAGCGCTTGGAACTTCTCGGGGTCGGCCACCGGCGCGTTGCGACTGACATAGGTGCCAGAGCCCACGCGCCCTTCGAGGTGGCCAGCGTCCTGCAGCGCCACATAGACGTTGCTGACGGTGACCGGCGACAGGCTGAGTTTGCGCGCCATACTGCGCACCGAGGGCAGGCGGGCGCCAATCGGAAGCTGGCCGGAGGCGATGCCGAATTCCAGCGCGCCGCGCAGTTGCTGCGGCACCGGAACGCTGGAGTCGCGGTCGATGGCGGCGGCAATGCGGGTCAAAGCCGCATCAAGTTGGGCCTGTTTACTGGTCATCGGAGGTCATTGGTCGAGGAGAATGAAATGAGCAAGTGATCCATCGGAATGTATGTTTTAAATTGAATGCGTAATAGAGCGAATGACACAGCTTAACATGTCTTCCGGCCAATTCTTGTCGCAATTTCGACCGGAGATGCCAAGCTTAGGGTGCTGGCGGCGGTGCACGCCGACAATAAGCCAACAAAAAGGGCGCCAAGAAGGCGCCCTTTGATCGCTTTCTAAGGTGCGAGTCGGTGCGTGGCGACGCGATGCAACCCCGCGCCGACCTGCTGTGTCAGACCAGACCTTCGGCCTGCACCCAGTCCCAACCGCGGTCCAGCGCCTTGCCGAGCCGTGCGAGGATCCGGTCGATGTCGTCTTCGGAGAGGATCAGCGGCGGGCAGAGCGCCACGGTCTCGTAGACGGCGCGCAGGATCAGACCCTCTTCGGCGCAGAATTTCACCACCTGAGGCGCCACCTTGCCGGCGGGCTCGAAGCTCTGGCGCTTCTCTTTGTCCTTGGCCAGTTCAAGACCGGCGATCAGCCCGACGCCACGCACTTCGCCCACCAGCGGGTGATCGGCGAACTTGCGCAGACCTTCTTGGAACTTGGCTTCAAGGCGGGCGGCATTGCCCATCAGGTCCTGCTCTTCGATGATCTTGAGGTTCTCAAGACCCACGGCGCAGGCGACAGGGTGGCCGGAGGCGGTGAAGCCGTGGCCAAAGGTGCCCAGTTTGGCGGTGTGATCGGCGATGGCGTTGTAGACCTTGTCGTTCACGATGATCGCGGCAAGCGGCATGTAGGACGAGGTGAGCTGTTTGGAGGTCACCATGATGTCGGGGGTGAAGCCGTATTTCTCGCAGCCGAAGGGCGTGCCGCAGCGACCGAAACCGTTGATCACCTCGTCCGAGACCAGCAGGATATCGTATTTGTCGCAGAGCGCGCGGATGCCCGGCCAGTAGCCCTCGGGCGGGGTCATCACGCCGCCAGCGCCCATCACCGGCTCGCCGATGAAACCGGCGATGGTTTCGGGGCCTTCGGCAAGGATGGTGTCCTCGGCTTCTTTCAGCAGGCGCGCGGTGAACTCGGCCTCGGTCTCGCCGTCCTCGGCCCACTTCCAGTAGTGCGGGCAGGTCAGATGGGTCACCGGGATCGCCGGCAGGTCGAAATCCTTGTGGTTCGCCGGCAGGCCGGTCAGCGAGCCCGAGGCGATGGTGATGCCGTGATACGCCTTGTTGCGGGCGAGGAATTTCTTCTTCTCCGGGCGGCCAAGGGCGTTGTTGTAGAACCAGACCATCTTGATGACGGTGTCGTTCGCTTCGGAGCCGGAGTTGGTGAAGAACACGCGGTCCAGGCCCTCGGGGGTCATTTCGGCCAGTTTCTCGGCCAGGCGGATCGACGGCTCATGCGCCTTATGCGCGAAGCTGTGGTAGTAGGGCAGCTCGGCCATCTGCTTGGTGGCCGCTTCGACAAGGCGCGGCTGCGAGAAGCCGACGGCGACCGACCACAGACCGGCGAGCCCTTCGATGTATTCATTGCCTTCGGAATCGTAGACGTGGACGCCATCGCCACGCGTGATGATCATCGGCCCCTGTTCCTCATGCAGACGCATGTTGGTGTAGGGATGCATGCTGTGCGCGATGTCCGAAGCGTGCAGCGAGTTGGGGATCTTGTTCATATCTTCTGTCTCCGAATTCCAGATGCGTGCTGTCAGGCCGCGCGCGGGTCCTTGCCGAGAAAGCCGCCCATGAAGGCGGCGAGGGAGGTTGGCAGGTCCGGCGAGAGGTAGCCGCCTTCCTGCACGATCACCGTTGGCAGCCCCGCCGCGGCAACCCGGCGTCCGGCTTCGGCGAAACCATCGAAGCTGACCTTCATCCCGTCAAGGGGGTCGTTCTCATGCGCGTCCAGCCCGAGGCTGAGCACCAGCGCGCCCGGGGCATAGGCTTTGATCCGCGCGATCGCATCGTCCACGGCGGCGAGCCAGCCGGGCGTGGTGGTGGTGCGGGGCAGGGGCAGGTTGAGGTTGAAGCCCTGACCTTCGCCGGTGCCCGTTTCATGTGCGTAGCCGGTGTAGAACGGATAGTAGTTCGACGTCTCGGCGTGCACCGACACCATCAGCACATCCGAGCGGTCGTAGAAGATCGCCTGCGTGCCGTTGCCGTGGTGCACGTCGATATCGAGCACCGCCACATGCTCATGCGCCGTGCGCAGCCGCTGCGCGGCGATGGCGGTGACGTTCATCAGGCAATGGCCGCCCGCGACATCGGCGGTGGTGTGGTGGCCCGGCGGGCGGCAGAGCGCATAGGCCGCCGGCGCGCCGTCGATCACCGCGTCGGCGGCGGCCACGGCGCAATCGGCGGACCGGCGGGTTGCCTCCCAGCTTTTCGGCCCGATCGGCGCAGAGGTGTCGGACATGTGCCAGCCGGCGCGGGCGACGATGGTCTCGGGGTAGGTGGTGACCTCGCCGCGCGGAAAGACATTGGGCACCACCTCGGGGCCGGCGCCCGGCAGCTTTTGCCACTCGTCCCAGCCGGTTTCCAGAAAGCGCAGGAATTCGGACGTGTGCACCGCCTCGTAGGCGGCGCGCGGGGCTTCCGGCGGGGCTTCGGCGGCCAGCTCGACCCGCGCCAGCCCTTCCAGCAGCAACTTGGCGCGCTCGGCGCGCTCGGCATTGCGCACGACGGTGCCATTGGTCAGGCGGAACTGCGGGTCATGACCTTCGGTCTCGGGAGCGTAGAAACATCTCATGGGCTGGCGGGACCTCCGGTCTTGCAGTGTCATTCTGCCCCACGTGGTAGCGAGTCGGTTTTGCCTTGTCGATGGAACCGGTCCGGGTGCCGCCACGAAAGCACACCATTGCCTGCTTCTCGGGCATCGGGAAAGCTCTTCACGCTCAGACCTTTCCTTGACCTTCGCGCGGCTCTAGATTGGGCGCATGAGCCTCGCCGATGTGGTTGCTGAAGAACTGCCGCCGGAGATCAATCCGGCCCTGCCGCCGCCCGCCTTCACCGCGGAGCAGGCTGAGCATCTTATTGCCTGCCCCCTGTGCGACACGCTGCACGAAGAGCGCGACATCGCCCCCGGCGAGACCGCGCGCTGCATGCGCTGCCACGAGGTGCTGGAGGCGCCGCGCAATTCGGCGATGACCCGGATCATCATGCTGGCGCTTTCGGCGCTGGTGCTGATGGTGGCGGCAATCTTCTTTCCGTTTCTAGAGCTTAGCGTGGCGGGGCGGGTGCAGCGCAGCTCGTTGCTTGATGCGATCCTCGCCTTTTCGAACGGTATGACCGCGCCGCTGACCATCGCCATGGCGGCGCTGGTGGTGATCCTGCCGTCGATCCGCTTTGTGTCGCTGGTCTATGTCTTGGCGCCGATGGCCTTTGGGCATCGCCCGGCGCGCCACGCCGAGTTCTTTTTCCGCCTCGCCGATCATCTGCGGCCATGGGCGATGGCCGAGGTGTTCATCGTCGGCGTCGCGGTGGCGCTGGTGAAAGTGGCCGGGCTGGCGCATCTGTCGATTGGGCCGGCCTTCTGGGCCTTCGTGGCATTGGTTCTTGTGACCGTGCTGAAAGATACATTCATGTGCAGGGTGACCCTATGGAAGACGCTGGAAGCGCGCCGCGAGTCCTGACGGCGCGCGCCGCGGGCATGATCGCCTGCACCGAATGCGGCAAGGTGCACGTGCCGGGCCCCGAGCGTTGCGAGCGCTGCGGCTCACAGCTGTCGAGCCGTGACGACACGTCGCTGCAGCGGGTCTGGGCGTGGCTGGGCGCGGGGCTCGTGGTCTATGTGCCGGCCAATGTCTACCCGATGCTGAAGACCACGATGCTGGGCAAGACCACCAACAGCACGATCTTTGGAGGCGTGGTCGACCTCATCCACCACGGCAGCTACGGCATCGCGGGGATCGTGTTCTTTGCCTCGATCATGATCCCCGTCGCCAAGTTCATCGCCATCGCCTATCTGGCGCTGAGCGTGACCCACCGGGTGAAACTTTCGCCCGGGGCGCGCCAGCATCTTTACGAGGTGGTGGAATTCGTCGGCCGCTGGTCGATGATCGACGTCTTTGTGGTGGCCATTCTGACAGCGCTTGTGCAGTTGGATTTCGCCGCCGCCATCAATCCCGGCATAGCCGCCATCAGCTTTGCGCTTTCCGTTGCATTTACAATGCTTTCGGCGCAGAGCTTCGACCCGAGGCTGATCTGGGACGCGAGTGAGAGAAACACAGAATGAGTGATCCGAAACCGGCGCAGATGTCGGTCGAGTCCAAGCGCCGGTCTGTCTGGCGCAACCTTTCGCTGGTCTGGCTGGTGCCGCTGGCGGCCATCGCGGTGACGCTGTTCATCGCGTGGCAAAGCTTTGCAGAGCGCGGCGCGCTGATCGAGATCACCTTCGAGAATGCCGCCGGTATCACTGCCGAGGAAACCACCATCCGCTACCGCGACGTGATCATCGGTACGGTCGAGGAGGTGGAGTTCTCCGGCGACCTTGAGACCGTCGAGGTCAGCGCGCGCATTGATCGCAATGTCGCCGACTCGCTGCCGTCTGACGCCGAATTCTGGGTGGTGCGTCCCGAGGTGTCGGCCTCGGGCATTTCTGGCCTCTCGACGGTGCTCTCGGGCGTCTACATCGAGGCCGGGTTCACCCCGCAGGCCGAGGCGTCGGGCGCCAGTTCGTTCCGCGGTCTTGATGAGACGCCGCTTGTGCGCCCCGGGGTGCGGGGCACGCGCATCACCATCCGCGCCGAGGATGGCACGCAGCTTTCGCCCGGCGCGCCGATCTTCTTTCAGGGCATCGAAGTGGGCCGGATCGAAACGCCGCGCCTGCTCGAACGCGGCAACGGCGTGGCGGTGGATGCCTTCATCGAGGCGCCCAACGACCGCCGCATCACCACGGCAACCCGGTTTTGGGACACCTCCGGTTTCTCGGTCAACTTCGGTCCCGGCGGGCTTAACCTGTCGGTCGGCTCGGTGGCGGCGCTGATCCGGGGTGGCATCGCCTTCGATACGGTGGTGTCGGGCGGCAACCCGGTGCCGGCGGGCTATGCGTTCGATCTGTATGACGACGAAGAGTCGGCGCGCGACAGCCTGTTTTCCGAGACCATCTCGAACGCTGTGGAGCTTACCGCCGAGTTTGACGAGTCGGTGCGTGGCCTCGAGGTCGGCTCGGCGGTCAGCTATCGCGGCCTGCGCATTGGCCGGGTGACCGACATCGGTGCCTTCATCGACGGCGAGGGCGATCAGCAGACCGTGCGTCTGCGCACCACGCTGTCGATCGACCCGCGTGCGCTCGGCCTCGACGAAGAGGCGCCGCAGGCCGAGACCATCGCCTTCCTGTCGAACGCGGTGAACAACGGGCTGCGGGCGCGGCTTGCGGCGCAGAACCTGTTCAACCAATCGCTGGTGGTGGAACTGGCCGAGATCCCCGACGCAGAGCCCGCCACCTTTGGCATCTTCGCGCAGGACGCGCCGCTGATCCCCTCGGTGGCCTCCGATCTGCCCGACGTCACCGCCACCGCCGAAGGCCTGTTCCAGCGCATCAATGACCTGCCGGTCGAAGAATTGATGGATCAGGCGATCGAAACGCTGTCGTCGATCGAGGGCTTCGCCGGTGACCCGCGCCTGCGCGATGCGCCGGACGCTGTCATTGGCCTTGTGGAAGACGCGCGCGGCCTGCTGGGCAGCGACGAGATGCAGGCGATCCCGGGCGAGCTGCGCGGCGCTGTCGCCGATCTGCGCGGGGTGGTCGAGGACATGCGCAACGCCGGCGCGATCACCCAGCTTGTCTCGGCACTCGAAGCGGCCGAGGCCGCCGCCGAAGAGGTCACCTCCGTGGCCGGATCGGTGGAAGAGAGCGCCGCGGGTGTGCCGGGGCTGATCGAGGATCTGCGGGCGCTGACCCAGAAGGCCACGGCGCTCGATCTCGAAAGCTTCGTGGCCGAGGCCGAGCAATTCCTCGACGGTGCGGGCAGGTTCGTCGATCAGGACAGCACGCGCCAGTTGCCCTCTGACCTGTCGGCGATGCTTCAGGAGGCGCAGGGCGCGCTGGCCGAACTGCGCGCTGGTGGGGTGGTCGAAAACACCAACGCCACGCTGGCCTCGGCGCGCGATGCCGCCGCGGCGGTCGAAGAGGCGGTGGCCACGCTGCCTGACCTGTCGGCCCGCATCCAGCGCCTCGTGGCCGAGGCGGAGTCGGTGATCTCGGGCTACGACGGTCAATCGGCCTTCAACCGCCAGACCGTGTCGGCGCTGCGCGAAGTGCAAAGCGCCGCCGAGGCACTCAACCGGCTCGCCCGCTCGATCGAACGTAATCCCAATTCGCTGCTGTTCGGCCGCTGAGAGGAGACAAAACCATGACCCTGAAATACCTGCCGCTTCTCCTGCTGCCGCTGCTTGCCGCCTGTGGCACCGAGCCGCGCTATCGCATCGACAGCGCCGCGCCCGTGGCCAGCCAGCGCCTAGCGGTCTCGACGCTGGAGGTGCGCGAAGTGTCGCTGCCCACCTATGCCGAGGCCTCCGAGATCCTTATCGAGGATGAGACCGGCGCGCTGACGCAAGTGGAAAGCGCGCTTTGGGCCGACGATCCGCGTCGGGCGATGACCCAAAGCCTTGCCGAGCGTCTGGGCCGCATCAGCAATGCCACTGTCGCCGCCGAACCGTGGCCGCTCGAAGAGCCGTCGCAGGCGGCGGTGCACGTGCGTGTCTCGTCCATGGTGGCGCGGGTCAACGGCACGTTCGAATTGTCGGGGCAATACGCCTTATCGTCCTACGACAAGATCATCCGCGAGCGGGTGATCCGTTTCGACATCACCGTGCCGCTGGCGTCGGCTGGGGCGGCTGGCGTGGCCGCCGCCGCGGGCGCAGCGACCAACGAGCTTGCCGATCGCATTGCCGGTGACCTCGCGCGCTGAACCCGCTGATCGGTTCTACATCACCGCTGCGCCTGACACCGGGCGCGGCGTTTTGCGTTGTCGGAAAGAGTGGTCTCGCTCAAGAGGGAAAGCCAAAGGCGGACAAGCGGGCCGTCAGACCACCGTGGCGCGCCTCAGGGTTGAACTGCCCAGCGGCAAAAGTGTGGCATAGTTGCTTAGGTGCATGACCTTGCGGCAGGAGGGGGGCCTATCCGTCTTGTGAAAAGGTTAACAAGACATTACCGCGTTGATCATAAGAGGTGATTTTTCTTCGGGCCGGGATGTATGGCCGTCGAACCTCCCCATTTTTTCGTGGCGCATGGGCGTTCGCGCCGCCTTCCTGCCACGCGAGAAAAGGTTGGCTGGACGATCCTGCAATATTTCCGCACCGCCATGAAACGTCATTCAGCACTTGGTTAAAATAACAGGCGCGAGAGTAGAGGCAGTATGCTCAGAGACAAACGGAAATACCGACGCGAAGTGCCGGACACTTGGGTGGAAGTTCCTTCGGACTATACCGACTCGGCAAAATGGTCGCCTCGGATCGGCGAGTTCTTCCCGAATTTCTCGGGACCTTCGACCACGGGCACGCTCACCTTCCACCCCTATATCGACGGCAACTGGACGATCTTCTTCAGCATCGCCGATCCGTTCTCGCGCACTTGCACGAAGGAACTGGCGCGGATGGCCTCGATCCAGCCCAGCCTGCGCAGCGCCGGGGTGAAGACCGTCGGGATCGCGCGCAACACGGTGCCCGATCTGCAACGCTGGTGCGACACGGTCGCCGATCGCAGCGGCAAGGAGATCTCTTTTCCGATCATCTCCGATCCCGATGGCATGCTGTCGAACACGTTCGGCATGATCCATCCCCAAGAGGACGCCGATACGACGATCCGCAAGACGATCATCATCAATCCGCGCCTCAAGGTCAGCATGCTGTTCGAGTATCCGCTCTATATCAGCAGATCGACCAAGGAACTGTTGCGCACGCTGGCCGCCGCGCGCAGCCACAACCGTGATTTCGAGGCGCAGGGTGCGGCGATCTGAGCCCCGTGATCTGAGCCCAGCGTCCCGCGCTGACACACTGAGATGAAGCATGGCGCCGGGCGGAGAGGCCCGGCGCCATTGCACCTTGCCCCTGCTTGGGCTTATGTCCGGACATGACGTTTTCCTCCCTGTCGTTGCGCATGATCTTCACCACCGGATGCCTGCTGGCCGCCGGCGGTGTTGGCGGCGTCTTGGCGCAATGGGCGCACCTGCCCATGCCCTTCATGCTTGGCTCGCTGTTCACCTCCGGCCTCGCCGTGGCGCTGTTCCAGAACAGTGCGCTGGCCGACTACGGCTTTCCGATGAAATTCCGCACGGTGTTCATCGGGCTGATCGGCGTGATGATCGGCACGCAGGTGACGCCGCAGATCCTTGCGCTGCTGCCGGAACTGCCGCTGACCCTTGGGGCGCTGGCCGTCTTCGTGGTGCTCTGCCACAGCGGCAATTTCCTGATCTTCCGCAAGCTGGGCGGCTATGACCGGGCAACGGCCTTCTACGCGGGCACGCCCGGCGGGCTGATGGAAAGCCTCGTGCTGGGCGAGAAGGCAGGGGCCGACCTGCGCCTGCTCACCGCGCAGCAGTTCCTGCGGATCATTCTGGTGATCTCGATACTGCCCTCGGCGCTGTCGCTCTGGGTCGGTCATCCGGTCGGCAGCGCGGCGGGGCAGAGCGTCATGTCCGCAGGGCCGGTGAGCGCACGCGAACTGGGGCTGATCCTTCTGGCGGCAGTGGCGGGGCTGCTCATCGCCTCGCGCATCAAGCTGCCTGCGGGGCAGATTACCGGACCGCTGTTGTTGTCGGCGGGGCTGACGCTGACCGACGTGGTGGACATGCATCTGCCGTTCTGGCTGATCGCCGTGGCGCAGGTGGTGGTAGGCAGTTCACTGGGCGTGCGTTTCAGCGGCATGACCGCCGCAATGCTGCGCCGCTCGGCGTGGCTGAGCCTCGTGTCCGTGCTGTGGATGCTGGCGCTGGGGGGCAGTTTTGCGCTGGCGCTGACGGCGGCGACCGACATTCCCTTCCTGCACCTGATGATCTCTTATGCGCCGGGCGGCGTGACCGAGATGTCGATCATCGCGCTGTCTCTTGCGGCGAACCCGGCGCTGGTCAGCCTGCACCACGTGGTGCGCATTCTGTTGACCGTCGGCTTCATGGTGATCGCCGAAAAGCGCGTGCCGCTGGGCCAGCCGGGCGAGTAGGGCGAGAAGGGCGCAAGAGCCTGCGCAGGCTCTTGCAGGTTTCAGGGTCTCGCGGAGACGCGCGCCTTACGAGGCCTCTTCGGCCTTCTCCGCAAGTTCCAGCCATTCCTCCTCGGCGGCGGCGAGCTTTTGCTGCCGCTCGTCCAGCGCCTCGGTGGCCTTCTTGAACTTCACCGGCTCGCGGGTGAACAGATCGGGGTCGGCCATAAGTTCCTCGAGCTTGCCGATCTCGGCGGTCAGCCGGTCGATCAGCCCCGGCAGTTCTTCCAGCCGGTGCTTGTCCTTGAAGCTCATGCCCTTTTGCTGCGCCTTGGGTTTCGGCGCGGAGGCGCCATCCTTGGCGGGCTTGGCGGCGGGCTTCTCCTTGGGTGCGGCCTCTGCCTCGGCCTCGGCCTTCTGCGCCTGATAGTCGCTCCAGCCGCCGGCGTAGGTCACCGCGCGGCCGTCGCCTTCCATCGCGATGGTGGTGCTGGCCACCCGGTCGAGGAAGTCACGGTCGTGGCTGATCAGCAGCACGGTGCCGTCATACTCGCCCAGCAGATCCTGCAGCAGGTCGAGCGTTTCCACGTCAAGATCGTTGGTCGGTTCGTCGAGCACCAGCATGTTGCTCTCGCTGGCCATGATCTTGGCCAGCAGCAGCCGCGCCTTCTCGCCGCCCGAGAGGGAGCGCACGGGCGCGCGAGCCTGCCGTTCGTCGAAGAGGAACTCCTTGAGATAACCCACCACGTGTTTCGGCTGGCCGCGCACCAGCACCTGATCGGCCTTGCCCGAGACGCGCATCTCGGGGTCGCCGGTGAGGCTTTCCCACAGGCTCATATCCGGATCGAGACGGGCGCGGCTCTGGTCAAAGATGGCGGGCATCAGGTTGGTGCCCAGTTTGACATGGCCGGCATCGGGCGCGATCTCGCCCATCAGCATGCGGATGAGGGTGGTCTTGCCCACGCCGTTGGGGCCCACGAAGGCCACCCGGTCGCCGCGCATGACGGTCAGCGAGAAATCCTTGACGATCTGCTTGTCGCCAAAGCCCTTGGTCAGCGCCGTCGCCTCGATCACCTTCTTGCCCGAGGTCGGGCCGGACGACAGTTCCATCGCGGCGGTGCCCTGACGGCGAATTTGCGACGAACGTTCGGCACGCAGCGCCTGCAGCGCCCGCACCCGGCCTTGGTTGCGGGTGCGGCGGGCCGAGATGCCCTCGACGGCCCATTTCGCCTCGGCCTTGATCTTGCGGTCGAGCTTGTGGCGGGCCTCGTCCTCTTCGGCCCACGTCTTGTCGCGCCATTCCTCGAAACCGGCGAAGCCCTGTTCCTGACGGCGCACCGCACCGCGGTCGATCCACAGCGTGGCGCGGGTGAGGTTTTCGAGGAACCGCCGGTCGTGCGAGATCAGCACGAAGGCCTTGCGGGTGCGCTTGAGTTCCGCCTCGAGCCACGCGATGGCGGTGATGTCGAGGTGGTTGGTCGGCTCGTCGAGCAGCATGACGTCCGGATCCTCGGCCATCAGCTTGGCCAGCGCGGCGCGGCGGCGCTCACCGCCCGAGGCGGTGGCGACAGGGCGCTCGGGATCGAAGCCGAGCCCTTCGCCCGCGGCTTCGACCTTGTACATCTCCGCCGGGCCAAGGCCTTCGGAGGCGTACTCGCCCAGCGTCTCAAAGCCCGAAAGATCAGGCTCCTGCTCCATGTAGCCCACCGAGATGCCCGGCGGTACGATGCGCTCGCCGGTGTCGGGCTCGACGAGGCCCGCCATGACTTTCATCAGGGTGGATTTGCCCGAGCCGTTGCGACCGACCAGCGCGACGCGGTCGCCGGGCTGGACGTTGAGCGAGAGGCCGGAGAAGACCGGCTCGCCGCCGAAGGTGAGCGAGATATCGGAAAGCTGGAGAAGGGGTGCTTGTGCCATGCGCAGAGCGCTAGGGCCGTGCCGCGCAAAGGTCAAGTGGGCGCGTGTTTCCGTGGCACGAGACGTGGCGCGGCAAAGCCGCTGCATGGCGCCGCGCTGTCACCCTCGGGCAGCGTTCGGCGGGGGGAGCGCTGCGGCGTGGCGCCACACACGCAGCGTGCGACCGGGGCGCTGACGTCTCAGTTCAGGTCTTCCAGAAGCCTGCCATGCTGCCGCGTCTGTTCCACCACCGCGCCGAAGGTGGTCATCCCGCGCGCCTCCAGCATCGGCAGCATCCTGACCAGCACCTCGGCCGTGGCCTGCGCGTCGCCAAGCGCCGTGTGCCGCAATTCGGGCGGGATGGTGACGTCGAGCCGCTCGCACAGCGCGTCGAGCGTGTGGGTTTCCGTTGTGCCAAACAGCACCGCCGACAGCAGCACGGTGTCGAGGATCGGATTGCTCCAGTCGACCCCCATGCGCGCCTGATGACGGCGCAGGAAGGCCATGTCGAAGGGCGCATTATGCGCCACGATCACCGCGCCGCGGGCGAAATGATGAAACCGGCGACCGGCCTCGGTGATGTCCGGTTTGCCCTGCACCATGGCGTCGGTCACGCGGTGCACCTTGGTCGAGGAGGGCGGAATCGGGGTTCCGGGATCGACAAGCTGATCGATGCGCTCGCCCGGCACGATACGACCGCCCACGACACGGACCGCGCCGATCTGTACCACCTCGTCCTTGTGCGGCAGCAGCCCCGTCGTTTCGGTGTCGAACACCACATAGGTCAGTGCGCGCAGGGGCGTGTCCTCGATCGCCTCGGGCGCGGGGGCGGTGAGCAGCGAGAAATCAAACACCAGCGGGCGCTCGGCGTCCGGCGCGATGCTGGCGTGCGCACCTTCGATGATCAGCAGGTAGCCGCCGCCATCGAGCGGCTTCATCCGCCCATCGTAGCTTTGCGCCTCGTCGACCGAGCGCAGGGTGAGTGCCACCTCGCGCCCGGTGCGGTGCAGCTCGCGTACGGCGGCCTTGATCCCCGAGGCGAGGAAGTAATCGGTGATCGCCGCGTTGAGGCGGGGCACGTGAATTTGGCTCAGCACCTCGGCAGCCTGACCGTCATAGAGCACGATCTGCCCCTTGGGGCTGACCATGATCGTCGCCACGGGAATCTCGGTGAGCAGGGCGGTCAGCCGCGCCTTGTCGGCGGCGAGTTGCGCGGTCTCATCCGCCACCCGTTGCGCGCTTTGCAGCGCCGTCTCGCCCAGCTTGGCCGAGACCGCCTGCGCCGCGTGGGCCAGATCGCCGAGGTAGCGCGCGCCATGGGTGTCGACCTGCTTGTCGATGCCTGCATGGGCGCGTATGCGCATTTCGGCGGCGAGGCCTTCCACCGGCTTGGCGATATTCTCGTCGAACAGCAGCCAGATGCCGGTGCACAGCGCGACAAGGCCGAAGGTCGCGAGGATGCCCGCGAAGACAAAGCCATTGCCCGGCGACGTTTCCAGCGCCCGTCCGTACCCGAGCCAGAGCGACAGCGCCACAATCCCCGCGCCGCCCAAGGCGAGCCCCGCGAAGAACAGGAAGACGCGGAAGCGCAGGCTCAGCTTGGTCATGCGGCGCGCTCCGAGCAGACCGCCGAGAGGATCGCATCCTCGGCCCCGACGTCGCGCCAGCGCGGGCTGCCGCCGTCGCCGCCCATCGGGTCGGCCCGGCGCTGGCCGGGGCAGTCGACCATCACCTCGACCACCTGCGTCGGCTCCCAGCGGGCAAAGAAGTAGAGATCGGCGAGATAGAGCCCCGGCGTCTGCGTGTTCTCGCGCGCGCCTGCGGCATCGACCGCGATGAAACGGTCGGTCATTGGCCAGGCGTAGGTCCAGGGGCGCCAAGCGGCGCTTGAGGCGTGTGTTTCGACCACCTCGACGCCGCCCGGCAGGGCGCGCGCCGTGGCACCGTACCAGCCGTACTCGCTGGCGATGGAGGCGGCCAGCATTGCCAGCCCGGCGCCCACCGGGATGGCCCAGCGGGGCAGGCGTCCGCGCGTCGCCTTGTTCAGCAGCAGCACCACACCAGCACCGGCCACGCCTGCCACCAGCACCGCGATCAATTCGTAGAACATCTCTCCCCCCTCAGAACGGCGTCAGCTCAGCATGCCGCGCCCGTGGCCAATGGCCGATTGCATCGATTTGACCACCACGAAGGCGTCGCGCAGGTGGCTGCGCTCGAAATCCGACAGCGTGGTCGGCGCGAGGTAGTTGTCGGGCTTTTCCCCGCGTTTGACCAGACCCGCCTGATGCTCGAGCCGGGTTTCCGCAATCAGATCATAGGCATCCAGAAGATCCTGCCCGCCCGACCCAGACACCGCGCCAGCGGCGATCGCCGCCTCGATCCGGGCGCGTGTGCCAACCTCGGGCAGCCGCGCCTGCAGCGCGTAGACCCGCGCCAGATCGACCACCGGCACCACGCCGTTGTGCTTGAGATCGACGGTGTTCTTGTGCTCGCCCGAGCGGATCGTGGCAAAGCCGCGCAGCAGCCCCAGCGGTGGCGTGTGCTTGAGCGAGTTGGAGATCATATGCGCGGTGAAGATCGAGTTCTTCGAGGCCGCCTGCAGCGTCTCGTCCTGCAGGTCCTCGTAGAGCGATTTGGTGCCGCCGATGGGGCGCAGGTCGAACATCACCGAGGCCAGCATTTGCGCCTCGGGGTCGGGCGTGCTGATCCAGCCGCGGAAATACTCGCGCCATGTCGAGACCGTCTGCAGCCAGCGCGGATTGGTCGCCATCATGTCGCCGGGGCAGTAGTAATATCCCGCTTTATCAAGACCATCGCAGACGAACTTCGCCATCTCCGCGAAGTATTCCATGTCGCGCTCGGTGGCGCTGTCGTCAAGGATCATGCAGTTGTCCTGATCCGAAACGCCGGTCTGTTCCTGCCGTCCCTGAGAGCCGCAGGCCAGCCACAGCCACGGCACCGGCGCGGTGCCGAGGTCTTCTTCGGCCATTGCCAGAAGGCGGCGGGTCACCGTGTCGGCGATGTCGGTGATCAGCCGGGTGGTCACCTCGTGACGGTTGCCGCCCGCCACCAGCTGCGCCAGCAGCTGCGGGATGCGGGCGGTGGTTTCGGCCATCTCTTCGGCGCTGCGGGCGCGCGAAATCGCGGCCACCAGTTCGGCGGAGCTGACCGCCTGAAAGCGGGTGAGGTCGGTCTGGGTGACGATGCCCACCAATTGCCCGGCCTCGGTGACCGGGACGTGGCCGATGCGCCGCTCGACCATCATGTGCAGCACGTCCGAGCCGATGGCAGAGGGCGGCAGGGTGACTGGCTCATAGGTCATGATCTCGGACACCGGCGTGTTGGTGTCGAGCCCGCCGGCAACCACCTTGTTGGAGATATCGCGGATGGTGACGATGCCAATGAGGTCGCGCCCATTGGTCACGCACAGCGATGAGACGCCTTCCTCGCGCATCAACAGCGCGGCCTCCTGCGCCGGTGTCTCGGGCGGCACGGTCAGCGGCGCGCGGGCCATCAGCGTCTCGACCCGGCTGTGCGCCAGATCGGTCTTTTGCGGACGCGCGGCGCGCGAGCGGTCAAAGAAGCGCCGGGCAGCGGTGTGCTCGGCGATCAGTTCGCGAAAGGCGTAGGCGGGCAGCAGCAGCAGCGTGGTGTCGTCCAGCGCACTGGCGGTGGTGGCGGCGGTGCCGTCGCGCATCAGTCCGCGTTCGCCGAAAGAGTTGCGCTGGCCCAGCAGCGAGACGGCGACGCCGTTCTCGTCGCGGATTTCCACCTGACCCGAAAGCACCAGATACAGGCCTTCAAGCTGCGCACCGGCGGCGTAGATTTCCTCGCCGGGCTTGTAATGCCGCGTCAGGAACTGCGGCACCAAAACGTCGAGCGCATCAGGATCCAGCGCGTCATAAGGGTGCACCGAGGTCAGGAAGCGGCGCAGGTCGTCGGGCTGAAGGGGCATGGAAAGCTCCGCAGGTGCCTATGGTTAAGAAAACTCCCGCCTCGGCATAGCGCGGGGCGGGAGCTTTGCATAGGGCATGGGCGCCGCGGCGCCCATGCTTTGATCGCTCAAGGATCAGTGATCCTGGGATCAGTGATCCTGGGCGGCACCCGCGCCGCGCGGCACGCGGACGCTTTCCACCAGCTCCGAGATTTCCTGCGGGATCGGCTTGGTCATCGCCGAAACGATGAAGGCCACCGCGAAGTTCACCATCGCCCCCACAGCGCCGAAAGAGGTCGACTTGATCGTGCCAAGCAGCGGATCGGCGTCGGTGAAGCTGTTGGTGTCGGGGATGAAGAACCAGCCCTTGTGCAGGAAGATATAGACCAGCGTGACCACAAGCCCGGTGACCATGCCTGCCACGGCGCCCTTGTTGTTCACCTTGGTGAAGATGCCCATCATCAGCGCCGGGAAGATCGAGGCTGCGGCAAGGCCGAAGGCCAGCGCCACGGTCTGCGCCGCGAAGCCCGGAGGGTTGAGCCCCAGCCACGTGGCGATGGCGATGGCAACCGCCATGGCGATCCGGGCCGACAGCAGTTCGCCTTTTTCCGAGATGCCCGGGTTCAGCTGCCCTTTGATCAGGTCGTGGCTGACTGCCGAGGAAATGGCGAGCAGAAGACCGGCGGCGGTCGACAGCGCGGCAGCAAGGCCACCGGCGGCGACAAGGCCGATCACCCAGCCCGGCAGGTTGGCGATCTCGGGGTTGGCAAGAACGAGGATGTCACGGTTGAAGTTGGTCAGCTCGTTGCCGGCCCAGCCTTCCGCCGCGGCGCGCTCTTCCATCGCCGGGTTGGCGTCGTTGTAGTACTGGATGCGGCCGTCGCCGTTCTTGTCGTCCCAGCCCAGAAGGCCGGTCTGCTGCCACGTCGCCATCCAGTCGTAGGCGGGATCGCTCTCGATGGTTTCCACCGACACCGCCTGACCCGCAGCGCCTTCCGGCCAGAACTGCTGGGTGATGTTGAGGCGAGCCATGGCGCCCACGGCCGGAGCCGTCAGGTAGAGCAGGGCGATGAACACCAGCGCCCAACCTGCCGACCAGCGTGCGTCGGCCACTTTCGGCACGGTAAAGAAGCGCATGATCACGTGCGGCAGACCGGCGGTGCCGATCATCAGCGACAGGGTGAACAGCACCATGTTGAAGGTGTCGCCATTGTGCGCCGTGTATTCGCCGAAGCCAAGATCGGTGACGATCTGGTCCAGCGTCTGCAGCAGCGGCGTGCCCGAGGTCTGCTCGGTGCCGAAGAGGCCAAGCGCCGGGATGGGGTTGCCGGTAAGCTGCAGCGAGATGAAGATCGCCGGGATCGTGTAGGCGAGGATCAGCACGCAGTATTGTGCCACCTGCGTGTAGGTCACGCCCTTCATGCCGCCGAACACCGCGTAGGCAAACACGATCACCGCGCCGATCAGCAGACCGGTGGTGCTCGACACCTCGAGGAAGCGGCCGAAGGCCACGCCGACGCCGGTCATCTGGCCGATCACATAGGTGGTCGAGGCGATGATCAGGCAGATCACGGCCACCAGACGCGCGGTGGGCGAGTAGAAGCGGTCGCCGATGAACTCGGAGACGGTGAATTTGCCGAACTTGCGCAGGTAGGGCGCCAGCAGCAGCGCCAGCAGCACGTAGCCACCGGTCCAGCCCATCAGATAGGTCGAGTTGTCGTAGCCGGTGAAGGCGATGAGACCCGCCATCGAGATGAACGAGGCCGCCGACATCCAGTCGGCCGCCGTGGCCATACCATTGGTGACCGGGTGCACGCCGCGTCCGGCGGCGTAAAACTCCGATGTAGAGCCCGCACGGGCCCAGATCGCGATGCCGATATAGAGCGCAAAGGAGGCGCCCACGAACAGCAGGTTGATGGTAAACTGATCCATTGCGCCTTACTCCTCGTCCACGCCGAATTCACGGTCGAGCTTGTTCATCCGCCAGGCGTAGAAGAAGATCAGCGCCAGAAAGACGATGATGCTGCCTTGCTGGGCGAACCAGAACCCAAGGTCCGAGCCGCCGACCGAAATGCCCGACAGCATCGGGCGCAGCAGGATGCCGAAGCCGAAGCTGCAGATTGCCCATATGATCAGGCTGATGATGATGAGCCGCAGGTTGGCAGACCAATAGGCCTTGCCGGACTCTGCTGCGCTGTGCGCGTGATGCGTCGATTGATCCGCCATGAGCGGGGTCCTCCTCCTCTGAAACTCCGCCGTCCCCGTGGAACCTCCCCACGAGGACGCGCGGGTGACGGTCAGCCCGTCGCCTTCTTTACGATCGCGCCGAGCCCGGCGGCGACCTCCTCGATCGCGCCCATCGCATCGATGCGGCTGAGCGCGCCCTGTTCTTCATAGTATCCGATGAGCGGCGCAGTCTGGGCATGATATGCCTCAAGTCGCGACGCGACCGTCTCGGCTTTGTCGTCGGAGCGCCGTTTCATCTCGGTGCCGCCGCATTGGTCGCAGACGCCGTCCTCCTTGGGTGTCTTGAACCTGTCGTGATAGCCCTCGCCGCAGGCGGCGCAGGTGTAGCGGCCCGAGATCCGGGTCACCATGGCCGCGTCATCGACCTCGAGGCTGATCGCCGCGTTGATGCGCTGGCCACGCGCACCCAGCAGGGTATCGAGAGCCTCGGCCTGCACGGTGGTGCGCGGGAAGCCGTCGAGGATCACCCCCTGCGCGCAATCGGGTTCGTCCAGCCGGTCGCGCAGGATCGCGATGACAATCTCGTCGCTGACCAGTCCGCCGGCCTCCATCACGGCCTTGGCCTGCTTGCCGGCCTCGGTGCCCTGCGCCACAGCGGCGCGCAGCAGGTCGCCCGTGGAAAGCTGTACCAGCCCGTATTTGTCTTCGAGCTTGCGCGCCTGGGTGCCTTTCCCGGCCCCCGGAGGGCCAAGAAGAATGAGCACGGGGGCGCGGGTCACGGTCTGTGCGTCCATCTCGCTCACCCCTTGTTGGCGCGGTTTTCGATGAGCTCGTCGACCACGGAAGGATCGGCGAGGGTCGAGGTGTCGCCAAGCGCGCCATAGTCGTTTTCGGCGATCTTGCGCAGGATGCGGCGCATGATCTTGCCGGAACGGGTCTTCGGCAGGCCGGGAGCCCATTGGATCAGGTCGGGGCTGGCGATCGGGCCGATCTCGGTGCGCACCCAGGTGCGCAGCTCTTTCTTCAGCTCATCGCTGGGCTCGATGTCGTTCATCAGGGTGATGTAGCAGTAGATGCCCTGACCCTTGACGCTGTGCGGGTAGCCGACCACTGCCGCCTCGG
>NZ_JBSWYX010000031.1:0-42980 GCF_056161345.1 Salipiger sp. ABF4_146
GAACATTGCGAAACGCACTCCTTCTCTTTGGATGCGTATCAACTCGCAATGGCTGATCCCGTCGGCAATGTGGGGCGGCGACAGCGTTTACATCTCTACAACCGAGCCAAGATGTTCGGCTACGCGATGGCTGACGATTCCGATGACCCTCAAGATCTCGAGGGTGATGTCGAATACATGGCCCACCACTACCGTGATGTCCTAGGCGCGGATGCAGAGCTTGGTGACCTCCGCCTCTATAGCGGTCTCGCCCTGCTCGCCTCGCCCGCAACCTGGAATGTGTTCAGTAGCTGGGGGTCTTACATTCAGAGCGGTGACCTAAAGATGTCCGACCCATTCTTTGAATGCCGGCGGTGTGCGCTTTGCCTGGGATATCCCCTCCTACCTCAACGCAGAAAACATGTCTCTGGCGCCGATGGCCTATGTGGATGTCGACGGCTTCGTGGCGGGTGCTGGCGTCGAAACGCCAGTCGTGGGAGACGGCGACAATGAATACACGATGTCCTTCGGCAAGCAATGGGAGCACTTCTCGCTGCAAGCAGACCACACATTTGCGGCCGATGGTAGCCACACTGAGCTGCAAGCAGGCTACGACTTCAACGACAACTTCGGACTGGAGGTACGCCATGTGCAGAGCTCGGGCCAAAGCTATCGAGGAGATCGCAACAACCTCTACGGAGAGGCCGTCACGACCTTAGGTGTCAACGTAAAGTTCTGAATTTCGACGGCGGGCATCGTTCCCGCCGTCAGTTAAACCTCAGAGAAATCTGACTTTGTCATGGTTGCGCGAACCACACGAAAAGGACATGCCGTGACATTCAGTGATCGTTTGAAGAAGTTTATGACGCCGAGCAAAAAGGCTCAGGAGCGCAAAGAGGCGAATAGGCAATATTGGGCTTCAATGCCTCGCTGCGCGAAGCCGACATACTACCTCGGGGTGGTCGCACTCGCTGCGGTGGCCATCATCTCCGGTGAGCTCCTGATCAGCGTGTTTGCCTTCCTTTTTTGGTCTGCAGCCTGGGAAATGCACCGCACAAAGAAAGTCATCAGGCCCTTGGTGCTGCCGATCGCCTTCCCGGTAGCCGCCGTGGTCCTGGGGAATGTCGCTTTTCACTATAATTTGCGACATTTCACCGACGAAAGCCTGCAGGACTATTTCTACGCTGAAACGCTCATGAACGACCCCGATGCAGCCAGGGCCGCCGCCCAGCAGTTCTACGACCAAGTCGAGAGCGAAAACGTCTATCTGAAGCGTGAAGAGTTCCCTAGCAGCCCTCTCAACTGGGGCTTTCGCTTCCTGAACGCGACCACAGTTGTGCCCTCCGTCAACCGCGCCCTCGATCTACCCGACTACGTAGAACCGACTGATGTTCTGCCTTTCGCGGACATCGTGAATACTTCCGAGCTGTTTGCGATCTTCCCCAAGGACCCCGAATGGACCCGAGGCCGCGATCTCAAAGAGGTCATCATGTTCGCGAACTGCTACATGAAAGAAGACGGATCACCATTGCGCGTGACCATGATGCCGAATGGTAACGCACTGAACGCTGCCAAAGTTCCTGAATTTAAGAAGGTCGCCGAAGCGTGCACTCTTGCGAGCTCGCTTGCCGACGAAGGAATGATTGAAGAGCGGCCTTCTCTCGTGGTCACAGAGGTCACCCCCGAAAAAGCTGCAGGAGCAACAAAAGAGTGACTCTGATGGGGGCCCTAAGGCAATCGTACTCGGCGTTAGTGTAGTCGGCGCCACTGACTGACACCGTCGAAGCATCACAAGCCCCCTGAGAGCCGCCTCTCAGGGGGCTTCGCTTAGGTCGCCATTGCTGGTAGGGCCTCGCCCTCCAAGAAATACCCGCTCTTGCCGCGGCGTACGGTTCTTTGAGGAACACGAGAGCGCAAAGCGGTCCCCTGAACTTTCGCGGCCGCAAGTTCGGTTAGGAAGCGATCGGGAGCACTAAAGATCGACTTGGCGAGAGAAAGGGGCGCGAAGAGCTCTAAGGAAGGCTAGCGCTACGTAGAAAATAGTGCTTAGCTTTCAATGCCGCTCTCACACATCAAAGCACGGATGCGCAAGATGAAATTCTCGGCGCTTAGCTCGCTCTGTGCCGTACGCCTCGCAGCAGCCCCAAGGCGCAGACGAAGGAATGAATCCGAGAGTAGCTTTTCGAACACCTCCTGAACTGCGCCAGAGCGCTCGACGTTCACATGCATTCCGTTTTCGCCGTGCCGCACGTAGCCCGCCGAGCCGGCATCCGTCGATATAACCGGCACACAGCCGTAAGCCATAGCTTCCAGCGGTGCGAAGCCCAGCGGCTCACACACCGAAGGTAGAATACATATGTCCGATTTCATATATAATTTCGGCATGTCCCGGAAGGGCACATTGGCGTGCAGTTCGAGCCAAGGCTCACGAGCCGCGACATCTTCGAGAGCGGCGATTTCCTGCGCGTACTTCTCACTTTCTCCAGTTGTGCCAGCAACCAACAAACGAACATTTCCGCCACGTCCGTGTGCGCGAAGAGCATCAATGACCAGACTGTGGTTTTTACGTGGACTGTATAGCTTGGCGACGCAGAGAACCGTAACCGCCCCTTCCTGAGTTTTCTCCGGAGCATCCGGCGCCGCGATCACAGGCCATGGGATGTGGCGTGTGGCTCGGTTTGGCAGTGTCGAACTGTCGAGGCCCAATACTGGTGTAATTCGGCGTGTCGGAAGCCCTTCTAGCCGGCGTCTCAGAAGGCGTCTGAGAGGCTCACGCCAGTGATACGGTCTAAGATCATAGAACCACATTGGTACGCGATCCATGCGCGCCAGCTCGGCCACCGCACGACGGTGGGGCGAAACATTGCGCACGATCACGAGGTCTGGCTTTTCAGCGTTCCAAGCAGCCCGCAACTCTGCGGAACTGGCATCTTTCGAAAAAAGTCTCGGAGTGACGATACTATGGTCTTCGGCGTTGCCGCGCCCTTCACCCCATATCGAAACCTCAATCTGAGCTTCGCTAAGTGCGCGAGTTGCCTCCCAAAGGTTTGTATGGAACCGCTGAACGACAAATAATATCCGTCGTCTCTCTTGCCCCCCGCTTTCGTCGCAGGATCGGTCGCCAAAGGTGTCGAACTGCACAGACGCTTCCATTCTATTAGCCCGTTCGAGCGAAACCAAAACACAGTAAGTAATTGGTTTCCATAACACCCTCCAGAGTACGCCTCCGGCGAGGCTTGCAATTACCCACAAGCGTCCGGCGGCGGTGTTGCGAGACGGGCGTCTTCAACGAGGTCGGCGAGGCGGGAGAAGCCACGCCAGTTTATCGTCGTCCCCGGTCGTGCGTCGGAAGCGCGGTCGAAGTAGCCTTCATGTACTCCTTGATCGTCACGGCATAGTTCGGCGTACGGCATAAACCGCCAAGATGAACGACATCGACCCGCAGGCATGGCTTGCCGATGTCCTCGCCAGGCTCCCCAACACCACGGCCTCACGACTCCCGGACCTTCTGCCATGGAATTGGCAGCCATCGGAGCGCCAGCTCGCGGCGTGACCACGGCCTACGCCGGATGCTTACTTTTCTTCGGTATCGAAAACCAACTTGCAGTCCCGCTCGACCTCATCCCCATCTTCGTCAAAGACATGAGGCCAAAGGTTATCGGGGTCGTCGGCGATGACGTAGCGCATAGAATTCCCCTTATTCTCAAGGTAGCAGGTACCCGACCAAGTGTAACTCGCAAGAATTCTATCCATTATTTTTGCAATTAGTAACCGTCCGCGCACATGTCCCTTAAAGACAGTAACTTGAGGGTAGTCTTATGAAACTCAGAAGAGGGATAAGCCGCCGGCACGAACGCGGCAGTAATTTCCTGGAGACGGCGGGCGCCTTGTTGGTGGTCGCCATGATCGGCGCGGGCATCTTCGTGCTCATGGCCGACAACGCACGGACTGTGAAGGCGCAGAGCAATGCTGAAAAGCTGCGCACCATCACCGAGACAGCCGAGCGCTATATCTCCACCTACCAGACCGATCTGGCTGGCGCAGTGTCCGGCGGTGGAACCATCGCGATCCCGGTCGGACGCCGCTGCGTTGGATGCGCCCAACCTCCTGCACCGAGCGGGTTCCAGACGATCCAAGAGGCTGGCTTCCTTCCCTCCTCCTTCGTCGATGTGAACGGTAACCAGCAAAGCCACGCGCTCCTCGTGCAAAGGTCCCCTTCCGGTGGTGTCGAGGCGATCGTTACGACCTATGGCGGGTCACGCATGTCCGATGAAGACATCGGTCAGGTCTCCAGCATGCTTGGCGCGGCCGGTGGCGGTGTCTTCAGCAATGCGTCGATCGGCCCAACCAACAGGATCTCCGGTGTCCACGGTGGATGGGGCGATGCCACCTCAAACTGGAATGCCTCCATCGGCGGTACGAATGTGCGTCCCAGTTCCGGTACGGTCCAGGTTTCCATGGACCTTGCGGGTATCGCTGGCCTTGGCGGCGTCGACCAGACCAAGTATCTGCACCGCACCGCGCAGACCGACACGTCTTTGAACGGCATGGAGACCGATCTTTCGATGGACGTCGGTGGTTCACGAAACGACATTACCGGTGTCGGGTCTCTGACGGCACGCACACTAAACGCTGAGGTTATGAACGACACTTCCGGCGGCACCTGGACTGTGAACCCTTCGCACACGTCACAAATGAATGTGATCAATGCGCAGAGGGCCGATCTCGGAAGCACCCGCGTGCAGCAACGACTGATCCGCTGGGGTGGCAATGGGACCATTCAAGACACGACGACCTTCGATGGCTCTGGCGACGTGAACTACAACAACCAAGGTGACGTTCACTTCAGGAACACCGTCGACCTGATCACATTCGACACTCCTACGCATTTCAACCGCCCTGCCTCCTTCACACAGGGCATTCGAAACGACGGAAGCGGACCTCTTCGTATCAGGGATGACCTAATAATTGAAGGCAACTCCAACCTCCCAAATACGCTCACCGTGGGAACCGTGAATGCAAACTCGCTCACCAGCGGAAGTAATGTCGACGTCGCCAACGACGTGAATGTGAGCCGTGATGTCAATGCCGCCAACAACATCCGGGCGGGAAACGACGTGAGGGCTTCACGAGACGTGGTCGCTAGCCGAAACCTGGTGTCGAACACGGACATTGAGTCGGCACGCCACATCACTGCGGTTGGCAACGTCAATGGCCTGAACGTCATCGCCGACAGCCTCGTGCGCGGGGCCAACGCAAATATCGCTGGCCTCGCCAAAGTAGGGACCTTGGCAGCAGAGGATAACGTGCAAATCAAGGGAACACTCCGTGCCTTGGGCAACGCGACGGTTGCAACCACCCTGCAAGTCGGGGACGAAGTACGCTCGGAGAACTTGCATACGAACCACCTCACGGTCGGCGATGTCCGGTTTTCTTCGAATTTGATGTCCTCAGATGGCGCAGGCAATGTTGATGGGCTCATGTCACTTTCAGAGTCCGCCCTGAACTTCGATAATGGCTCCTCACAAACACAAATCACAGGGGGCCGTTTGCTGACCACCGGCTACGTCCGCTCTGACTCTGTGCAGACCTACAGCATGTACTTCCGCTCAGACCGCCGCCTGAAGACCGACATCAAGGACCTCGAGGATGAGGGCATGATCAACAAGCTCCGTCCTCGCGAGTTCCGTTGGAAGAAGGACGGCAAGAAGTCCCTCGGGTTCATTGCCCAAGAGGTCGAGAAGGACTTCCCCGAGCTGGTAATGACCGACGAGGACAGCGGCATGAAGTCAGTTCGCTATACCGACCTGATCGCCCCTCTGGTCGCCAAGGCACAGGCCACCGACGCGAAGATCGAAAGCCTCGAAGAACGGCTCGAAATCCTAGAAGCCGCCCGCTGAGGCCAGCTACCTTGAACGATGAAGACGCCCTGCCATTCGGCGGGGCGTTTTCTTTTGACCGTCGCCCACTATCGACTTCGGCGTCCGGTTGAGACCGTGCAATAGGACAACGCACGCGTCTTCGGATGACACCCCTGCAATCGCTGCCCCCGGGAGTCCGAGAGCAGCGACAAGCATGCCTTGAAGAAGCTTCCTCACGCCGCCGTCTCCTCGGTGGAAAGGAGACGGGCGGTGAGCGCCGGGTAGTCCGTCTTGCCCGAAGCCAACAGCGGGATGCGATCCATCACGAGGACTTCTGCGGGTACCGTGATCTCGGCCACACCCTGCGCCTTTGCCACACCGGACAGTTCCTTGCGGGTTGCACCGGGCTGATCAGTCACCAAGACGACCTTCTCGCCTTTGCGTACATCTTTGAGGGCAATTGCCGCCACGTGTGCGTCCGGCCAAGCCTGAGCTGCAAGCACTTCTGCAGCAGCCAGCGAAACCATCTCACCGCCGACCTTCGCAAACCGCTTCGCGCGGCCGACGATCCGGATGAAGCCAGCATCATCGATCTCCACGATATCCCCGGTGTCGTACCAGCCCTCTTCCGGCGCATGGATGGTGTCACCCTGTCCATGCAGCAGATACCCCGCCATGATGTTCGGGCCGCGGATCCAGAGCCGGTTTCCGTCGATGCCTGGAACCGGTTCGAGGCGGGTCTCCAAGTTCGTCATCGGCCGGCCCACCGTTCCAGTCTGCGCCTCCATAGGCGTGTTGAGGGCGACGATCGGACCGGCCTCGGTGGCGCCATACCCCTCGAGGATCCGCACGCCGAATTTCTCGGCCCACATCGCACGGGTAGCAGCCTTCACCGGCTCGGCCCCGGCGATCGCCGCGCGCACAGTTGCGAAATCATAGGCACTTGCCCGGCGGCCCCAACCGGCCAGGAACGTATCAGTGCCGAGAACGATCGTGGCGCGGTGGGCATAGGCCATTTCGGGCACGATCCTATAGTGCAGCGGCGACGGGTACATCATTACGCTCACACCGGAGATCAGCGGCAGGAGTACACCCGCAGTGAGACCGAAGGAGTGAAACAGTGGCATCGCGTTGAGCATCCGATCCCGCACGCTGATGTCCGTCCTCGAGCGCACCTGGGCGACGTTGGCAATCAGGTTCGCATGGGTGAGCACCACCCCTTTCGGGGCGCCTTCTGTCCCCGATGTAAAGAGAACGACAGCAGGGTCATTCGGCAGCATCTCGATGTCGGTCGCCTGGCGCGAAGCAATCAGTGCCTTCACCTTCGCTCTCATGCCGATCTCAGCCTTCAGGTCATCGGTCCAAAGGATATCGATCCCACCGGCGACCAGCTCATCGACAACTTCGCCAATTTTCGCCTGCTCGACGAAAGCCCGGCTCGTGAGAATACGCTTGATGCCCGCCGTCTCGATCGCGGACCGCATCGGCCCAGCGCCCAAAGTCGGATTCAGGATCGCCGGAATACGGGCGGACCGCCAGAGGCCCATCAGCACGACTGGAGCCGCAGCCACACCTGGAAGTAGGACACCCACGCGCTCGCCCGGCTCGGTCTTCTCCCGTAAGAGCGCCGAGAATGCTGCCGCGCCCACGGCGATCTTCTTGCGTGTGAGCTTCGTGCCCATCGGATCAGTCGCTGCGATACCGCTGCGGCTCAAGAGAGCCCGCGCTTCATGAAATGCCTCGGGGATCGTGCTGGCTTGGCTGAGGGCCTCGAACCGCCCCTTCTCGAGGATGCCCTGCAATGCTCGGGTTGCCGCCTCTCTGCGGATGCGTCCTTTAAGATCTTCGGCGACCTCAAGATTGACCGGTTTGCCAACGCGAACACGGACCTTCGGAAACAGACGGCGCGCCAAGCCCGGGATGCGGCGGGTGAAGATCGAGCTTTCCAGCCCCTCAATGTGCACCGGAACCACCGGTGCGCGGGAAGCATCCACCATCCAGGCGCTGCCCGGATATGTTTTCATCAGAGCTCCATGCGTCGAGATGCGGCCCTCCGGGAAAATCAGGGCGGCACCACCCTCTCTGATTTCTTGCGCAAGCCCCTTGGCGGCCATCGGGCGCTGCGGGTCCAACGGTGCAATTTTCAGAGTCTTCGCCAGGCCCTTCAGCAGACGGCCCTTGGCCCAGCCAGTGTTCACCGCGATGTCGACCTCGCGATCGATCAGCGAAAACAACAGCGGCCCGTCGGCGAAGGACGTGTGGTTCGCCACGTAGACGACCGGGCCATCCGCCGACAGGTTCTCTGTCCCCTCGATCTCGAGGCGGAACCAGGTCTTTAGGACCACCCGGCCGATCCACTGCAGCGCCGCCCGCGGGAAGAATGCCAAAGCACCCACGAGTGCGAGGACTGCGCTTGCCGCGACCACGAGAAAAATGTCGGACAGCCCCATGCCGGCACTCACCCCCGCAGACATCAAAGCTGAGGCTGCCGTGATGCCCAGCGCGTTCAGGATATTGAAGCCAGCCATGACCTGCGCACGCTCGCCTGCAGCAGCCCGGGATTGGATGATCGCCTTGAGAGGGACGGCAAACATCCCACCCCCGAAGGCCAGGGTGAACAGCGATGCCACGACGAAGAGCCCTTCCGGGGTCGCGATCAGGCCGGCCATGCCAGCACCTTCCTGAAGCCGATCAAAGCCCGCATAGACGCCGAACGCCGCCGCAGCCACGAGCACCGAGGAAGGAACCAGCAAGGATGCGCCCACGCGCCCCTTCAGACGCATGCTCGCGAAGAAGGAGCCAGCTCCGATACCGATCGCGAAGAGTGCCATAACAAGCGTCATCATGATCTCACCACCCCCAAGTTGCATCCGCAGGTACGCAGGGAGCGTCGACAGGTACACCGCGCCGGCGGCCCAGAACCAGGTCGAGAGGATCGCTGCCTTGAGTGCGGTGCGGTCAGAAATCAGAGTCTTCAGGATGCGCCAGTTACCGGCAAGCGGGTTCAGCGGCATGTGCAGGTTCGGTGCCGCTGCCTTGGTCACCGGAAGCTGCCACGCCCAGTAGATACCGATCAGGGCTACGACAATCGAGGCCACGCCGACCCACAGCAGGGTTCCTGCGCCGGCCAGGATGCCCCCAGCGACGGTGCCTGCGAGGATTGCGAGGAAGGTCCCTGTCTCGAGCCATGCGTTCGCACCGGTGAGTTGATCCTGTTCCAGACGCTCCGGAAGCCAACCCAGCTTCAGTGGCCCGAAGAACGCGGACTGCGTCCCCATCAGAAAGACAATCACCAGCATCGCTGGCACGGAGCCCGAAAGCATGACGGCGAGAGCCGACACCGAGAGAACGAGCTCGCTGACTTTGACCGCGCGGATCACCTTCGCCTTCTCGAACTTGTCGGCCACGATGCCTGCCCATCCAGAAAAGAGAACGAAAGGCAGCATCAGCAAGCCCCCAGCCAGAAGGCCGGTTGTCGCCGCCTGCTCGGCAGGCACACTCATCGCCGCGTAGACGATGATGGCAGCTTTCAGAAGGTTGTCGTTCAGCGCTCCGAATATCGCTGTAACAACGATCCCGAAGTAGCTGAGAAATCTATTTGAATCGAAAATCATGGAAACTGGCCCTTCTGAAAATTACTGAGCGCCCAAGAGCTTCAGGATGCCCTTGAGGATCTCGTCATGGTGGGAGATCGCCGGCCTGGAAATTCGGCCGAACAGCATGAACGTGAGCGGTTGCAAGGCGGCCCCCATGACCATTGCTGTCGCCATGTCGATATCGTCGACTTCGATGGCTCCAGAGGTACTTGCGGACTCGATCGCGTCCCACACCATCGTCAGCGGCGTGACATCTTCATCAGCCACGGCCGCATTCAGGGTGTCGTGCTGTTGGGCGAGCAGAAACCGGATCAGGTACGCATCTTTGTCGAAGCCATTCAGCATCACCTTCAAGTACGCAGACAAACGCTCCTCGAGGGTCACATTGCCCTCTGCCGCGGCATCCATCTTCGCTGCAAAGCCCAGGTAGGCTTCCCTGAATACCCGGATCGCCAGCTCTTCCTTTGAGTTCGTGTGCCGGTAAATCGCGCTCTGCACGATCCCGCATTCCTGCGCGATGTCCTTGATCGAGACCTCCGCGAAGCCCCTCTCCGCGAACAGCCGCAGGGCCGTCGTCTCGATCAGGTGTCTCCGAGTTTCCGCTGCCTTCGCCATACCTGTTGCCTACCTTTCAAAATGTGAGTGAACGTTCACTCACATTTTTAGATATGGCAGGGCATCCTCAAAAGCAAGGCTCTAAAACTGCGAAGGCCACGCTCCTCACGCCCCCGGCCGCATGTGCCTGAGCTCTCCCTCATCCTCGGTGAGCTTCCTCTTGTTCCTGCGCAGCACCCCCTTGAGCATGTCCTCTAGCGGATTTCCGGGCCCGGGATTTGGGAACTTAGCCATACTCCCAGAGGTCAGCTCAATTCCCGCAGCGAGCCCAGGAACCGGCTGCCCGTTCATCTGTCGCACGCCTCCTGAACGGCATTATTGAACTGAGTCATGAGGCCCCAAGGTATTGAGAGGGCTCATTTCATCGGTATCGATATTTCCGGTTCTTTCTGCAAGAGCCTTTCGAGCGGAGTTTCGCCGGAGGCCTTTGCCTCTGGCCAGAGCTCTACTCTCCCCGGACGTTACTTCCGGCGTGCCGCGCCGTAGTGCCTCTTCGAGCCCCCATCTTAGGATGTTCAGGGCCGCGTTCTCGTCTCGGTCGTGCTCACACCCGCAGGACGGACAAGTCCATCTCCGGGTCTTGAGGCTCAATTCATCAAGCTTGTGGTCGCACGCGGAGCACGTTTTTGAACTCGGCGCCCAGCGATCGATCTTGACGAAATGCCTTCCGCGCCAACTGGACTTATAGTCCAGCTGGCGTAGGAACTCTCCCATGCCGGCATCAGAAATCGAAAGGGCAAGTTTCGAATTCTGTTTCATGCCGGAGACGTTCAGGTCCTCCGCACAGATCACAACCGACTTGGCTATCGCTCGGGATGTGATCTTGTGCAAGAAGTCGGTCCGCGCATGCCGGACCTGACGGTGCACGCGCGCTTCTTGTTCGTAGGCAAGGCGCTCCCCTTTTGACCTCGGGAGTCTTGCTGCTTCTTTTGTGGATAGCTCCAGGCGCCGCTGTCGGCGCCGAGCGGATTTTCTTTGTGTGCGCCTGAGCTTCTTCAAGCGCTTGCGCAGGTGGCGCCCAGGCGCAACCTTCTCCCGGTCTGAGCCAATCACTGCAGCCGACAAACCAAGGTCATAGCCGCGAGCGGCTACTTCAGGCTCCGGGACAGGCATGTCCTCGCCGCGACGCTGAAGCTTCGGCGGAGGAGCGTCGAATTGGACGGACATGACCCAAATATCCGGCCCGTCCTCGCGAATTGTGGCAGAGCGGATCTTACCTTCGGGCCAACGGCTTCCCCGAATACGGATCGAGTATCGACGCTTCTTCTCGAAATGGTTGTACTGGCCTTTTCGAAGGCCGCGCTTGACTTCCTTCCTCCAAATCTCGGTCTGATCCATGTTCGGAAGTTCGACCCAGCCCCGAGCGGCAGTCAGGTTGGCTTCGCGGCGGATCAGGTTGATACAGCTCGGCGCGAGATAAATCGATCCTTGGCTATCCCCCTTCTTCTTAAACTTCGGAAAGCCCGCGGCTTTCTTCTGTTTCATTTCACCGGCGCGAACTTTGCGCCGATCGGCGAGGAACTTGTTCAGCGCCGCATCATACCTGCGGCATATATCGACAAGATGGATGGCTGGTGGCTGTGCGAGCCACTCAAGCCCGTTGGCTTTCTTCATTTGCGGCAAGAGCGACGACAGCTCGCCGTGGAAAGCAAAGCGCTTCTCCACGTCGTAAAGGTGCTGGTTAATCTCGACGCATCAGTTCCAGTCCCAACGACCTACACCGATCCACTGCCGGAAGGCTTCTTTCTGGCGCTTGTTGGGATAGATTCTGAAAACGGCGGCCTGGCTGACGACCTCTGGGGTTTGCGTGAGCTCAGGCAATGCTGGAAAGGACGCAAGCACGTCCGCTTCGGTCAGCGCGTGATTTGGTCCAGCGTCCAGGCTCATACCGTGAGCCTTCGGAAGCCAAGATGGCCGTTCTCAAGTCCTGAGAACGCCGCTTGGAAGCGGTCCATCAGTGAATGCTTGGATCGTTCTTGTCGCCAAGCACATTCTTCGGTGTAGGCTTGAACATGTTTCTGACTTACCAAGTGCCAGGTGCCTTGGACCGAGCGGCGGAACATCCCGATGAAATTCTCTGCAGTGTTAACGTGGAGTCCGTCTCTCAAGCTGAAAATCCTGCGCCCGTGGTTGACCACGTGGTGACTCACAAGGGTTTTGCCGACGCTTCGATAGGCGGGTAGCCCGTCAGTGACAAGCTGAGTGTCGAGAGATGCAATCTCTCGCATCACCCGCCCGATCTCTGCTTTCGAATGCGTGGTAATTTTGCGCGTCGCGACGCGCAGAGGGAGGTCATCGCTAGGGCGTTGCACCGCAACAAGGACAGGTGTCCGGCGATGGCCACGGCCGCGCTTCGAGGCCCCTGTCGTTGGTCCTGGATCGGGATCTTCGGGCTTTTTCCGCCCACCTACGTAAACCTCATCGGCCTCAACGACACCTGTCAGCTGACACCAGACAGGGTCTCGGAGCAGTCTCCGAATGCGGTGTCCCATGTACCATGCCGTGCGATAATCGACCTCTACCCATTCCGCGAGCTTCTTTCCCGAGATGCCTTTCGAGGACGTCGCGATCAGCCAGGTGGCAAGGAACCACTTTGGAAGCGGTAAGCGCGTACGATGTAGAGGGGTTCCGGCTGTCACTGTGAACTGGCGCTTGCACCTGTTCAAGTTGCATGTCCATAGGCCAGGTCGAGACGACACCCTGCCCGATCGATTGACTGAACCACACTTCGGACAGACCGGCCCATCGGGCCAGCGACGCTCTCCTAGAAAGGAACGGCAGGCGGCATCGCTCGAAAACCGCTGGATAAACTCAATCATACTCACACACCATATCTAGCATGTTCATGATCTGTTTCAATAGTCAGGCAGTGTTAAACCATTTGACTGTTCCCGTCGCCATTCGTGCGGCCTCCTTGGAAGTTTTGGTATCGGCTGCGATTGCGCCCGCAAGTCACCCTGACAATAGATAGATGAGAAGATGTATGGCCGTCCGATCGATCCGATATCAAAGATGCGAGTTGAGTTTGGAGTTCCTGGCGCAAGAACTCAAGCGTCCGGCTCCACGTAGCGCAAGATACCCCCATGTGATGATTTTTCGCGACACCGCAAGAGGTTGTATGAATCCGTCTTTCTGGGTATTCAGACTACGAATTCAGGAAAGCACGCATGACCACCCATTCGATCCCAAAGCCTTCGTTCTTTGAAAGTCATCTCCAGCGCTGCGAAGACGTACGTGCGAAGAGAATGGACATCAGCTCGGTGGTCGACAAACTCCGTGCGGTCATCGATGCGCAATCCAAGGAGACAGGCGCCAAGATCCTGAAGCGCGCCGCCCGCGAAGAGAGAGCCCCGTTCGCCGCGCTTGCCGCAGAGGCCATCGATCGGCGTCTGCCGGCTGCTTCAGATGGCACGAAGGCCTCGAGCCTCGATGTGAACAAGGGCCTTCTAGACTTTGTCTCCCTCGTCTCTCCTAACATCCGTCTGCGCGCCCGTGCCGGCTCTGGAAAGTCGACCGCGATCGTCATTAAGTGCGACTTCCTGGTGAACGAGCTCGGCGTGGCTCCTGAGACGATCCAAGTCCTCACATTCAACAAGGCGGCCGCCAACGACCTGAGCCGGAAGCTCAAGGATGCTCTCGGGCCGGAGGTCGGCGGCAAGATCGGAGTGAGTACCTTCCATAGCCTTGCATATTGGGTTCTCAAGACGTGCCCCGAAACACGGCACCTCACTCTGAATTTCAAGGACGAAGACCGAAGCCAGAAAGAGCAGCTCTCCGATTTGAAAATCGCGGTGATGAAGACCTTCGCGCCCCAGGATTTTCGATCTTACCTCTCTCGATATAAAGGTACCGATTTTCAGTTTCTGACCAGCAATCCGAATTTCGAAAATCAGGTTCGCGATTTCATCACTGGAGCAACGTCGCTCTACCGCGCCCGCCGCGGCACTCCGAAGGCCGCCAAAGCAACGCCGATCACGCGCCACCTGGCGCGCGTTGTCGACGCTTATGAGGGGGGGATGGCGGAGACGAACGTGATCGACGGCGAGGCCGGACTCAGGAAGGCGGCTGAGCTCCTTTCTGGAAACGCCGATATCAGCACACTGAAGCGTCTCGACGGTGCTCTGAAGTACCTCTTCGTCGACGAGTACCAAGATTTCTCGGCTGCCTTCGAAGCACTCACAAGAGGCGTCCTCGCCCGCAACCCGAGCTGCGTGATCAACACGGTCGGTGACGACTGGCAATCGATCAACTCGTTCATGGGTGCCGACCTCTCCTTCTTTACAGGCTTTCGAAAGACCTACCCTGCCGCCCTCAATCTGCCTTTGCACACAAACTGGCGCTGCGGGAAGCGTATCGTCGAGTTGGGCAACGCCGTGATGGACGCCGAGGAAGCCGAAGCAGCGGTAGCCGGCTTGCCTCATGAAGGCAAAATCCGGGTGAAGACGGGCGGCATCAACGACGACCGCCGCAAGCGCAAGAAGGAAGAGTGGCACGAAGAGGCCCGAGTCTTTCTTGAAGCGCAGATTGAGACCATGGCGCGCTATGCCTGGGCAGATGATGCCCGCGCCGGCCGGGAACCCGGTACAATGGTTCTGTTGGCCGCGAAGAACGAGCCATTCGGTCAGTCCCTGCGCAGCTACGCGAATGCGATCAACATTCCGGAAGGTATGAAGGTCGACGTAAGCACGACGCACGCGTCGAAGGGCCGAGAATGGGATCACGTGATCTTACTCGACGGCGTCGTGTCAGAATATCCGGCATCTCACCCGGCCGACCCGGTTACGCGTGACATGATCAGCACCCAGGACAAAGCGGCAGAGGGGCAGCGACTGCTCTATGTCGCTGTGACCCGGGCGAAGCATTCCTTGGCGATCCTGGCACCCACGCAGTTGCACCCTAAGCTGATGGAAGGCGCGTGAGTTCGCGACACTCTGAAAACGTGCCAGGAGTCCTGGTGGCGAGCTTTCTTCGGACTCCTGGTGTCACCGCCGGCAAGGCTGCAGGAGACGGTACTCGGCCTCGAACACCATGCCGACATCAGCAGTCTCGCAGATGACACGAGAGCCCTCTGACAGCACGTAGACGCCGGCCTCAAGCACGAGCTCGAGGCGCCCTTTCGTCCAGTGGCTTTGGCGCTGGTCGTCGAACATATCGGGCTGAACGGATGCCCACCCTTCCGTCGCGAGGCGGCGTTCATCCGGCGTCATGAACAGCATCATTGGAATTTGACTTTGAGGCCCTTCCGCGGCTCATTCGCAGCCGCAAGCGCATCCGCAAGACGATCAAAGTGCTGCACGGGCTCGTTCCATCGGTACAGGCGGACCGCACCGATGACAGCCCCATCTGGGATCTCCATATCGATCGTCAAAAGGTCTTTCTCACGGACCCAGCGTGCCCTGCCGTCTCCTGCACAGTGCTCAGAGGGGAGCCAGCCATCCGCTTCGGGAGCTATTGCCGGCGGGATCGATTGCTCAGTCATCACCAGATGGGCCTCACTTGCATCTCGGACGGGTCTACAGACCCGGGTTCAATGAGGACTTCATCTTCGCCGCGCTGCGTGATGTATGCGGCAATCAGCGATTTTGGGACCTCGGAGGTAACGACGTAGCAGAGGTCGCCTGGCCGCGCAAACCGCTTCGAGAACCACTCCGCAGTATTTTCAGAGAACGACCAGGCCCAGCCGGAGTTAGCTCCGACCTTCGGTTCAGCCTTGGTGTACTTTGGGAACTGAACGCCTCGGTGGACGGTCACCACGTCAGGCATGGCTCGCAGCGCACGGCGGTCACGCGCGCTCGCCATGAAGTCGCGATGCGGCACGTTCACGTTCATCAGGCGAGACCAGATCGGGCTGGCCTCGTCATGCTCGCCGTCGGACCACATGTGGCGCGCAAGACGCCAAAACGTCACGGCTTCACGCGGGTCCTCCTCGGCATCCAGGAACTCTCCGATCGTCGCGTACTCGATCAGGTAGTCTATCCGGAAAGCGCGCTCGAGCCCGGCGAATACGCCACCCCAGTTCCGCTTGGCTAGGTTCTCTCGATGGACGCTCTCCCGGAACTCGATCAGACCTTCGATCTCACACGGCGTCGCAACCGGGAACATGGTCACATAGTGAGGGTGCTTGAACCACCAGATCTCCGTTCCCGTCTCTTCCGGCGAGCGGCAGTAATGTCTCAATCGGGCAGGCAGGTCATCGGGCGTCTCGTAAACGGTCAGCTTCATTTCAGGCGGTGAAAGTTCTGTCATCGAGGTCCCTGCTTCTACGCTTCCCTTTTATCATTCGCCCTGCGGTTGGGAAACTGGGTGTGTGCGCTAACGCTGCATTGCAGCAAGCGCAAGGCGGGTCTTCGGCATCGTCGGTGGTCCCCAGGCAAGGACATCCCTATTTTCAGCGGTGTAGCACGACGGGGCCGAGGAAATGGTCCCACACCGGCAGATGGGCTGCCGAACAGAAAGGACCAGCTATGACCGCAACTGCAACAAACACTCCGAACGTTTCCAGCTCGAACAGCCTGACGGATGCCCTACGCCGCTTCGGCCGCCGCATGATGATCAGCCGTGAGCTGACCGCACTCAGCTCGATCCCGCCGCACCTAGTGGACCGTGACGTGATCGCTTTGCGTCAGAAGGCACTTCGCGACGAGTTCCAAGCTCTCTGATTTTTAGGGCTCAGGTATCGACTGCAAGACCGCGCCGGGCGTCCTCGAGGGGGCGCCCATATTGCTATCTGAGGTATCTGAGATGAGGTGATCCCAGATCAGGCTCCAGGCCGCGGCGGTAGGCTCATGGTGACCCGGGACATTTGGGCCTCTTGGTGAATCTTTTCGAGCTTCTCCGCATCGGTGCCCTCCCCGGAAACGGTCTCCTCGATCATCTCGAAGATTTCCTCGAGGTGGAACGCCCGGCGCGTGAGCAACTCCAGCGGCCCTTCAAGGTTGTTGATCTGCTCACGGATTTCCCGCGCAGCTGCGCGGCTTCCTTTTTTCGTCACGTGTAGATTTCCTTTCTCGTTCTCCGGCACGAAGCTCACGGTGAAACTTCCTGAATTCTGTATTCCCGCTGTTCTCCGGTTTGCTATTGGTGCGCGCCGGTCCGGCTTCTCCACGCCATGCGAAGGTTGTCTTCACGGGACGCAGATCGCGGGTCTCCGGTGAGTAGCCTCACGCTCGCTTCTTCCAGTCCAAGATCGCCTGGATCGCAACGTCTGCAGCCTCCTCACGGCTCAGCAGACCAGTCACGACTGCTTCATCAAGGTCTTCGCGGATAACACGCTGCGTTGTTTGCACGGCCCGGTTCCGCAGGTTCCGTTCAAGCGCGCCTGTTCGAATGTAGTCTTCCATGGGCTTTTCCTCTATTCGGAATCGACGCCGAAAATGCCCGGGACGGCACGCTTCAGCTGCCGGCCTCCGAGCAGGCCTCCATCGGCATTCCCTGCGAGCATCTGGTCCGCGAGCGCATCGAGCCGACGGCGCCCCATCCGAGCATTGTCGCGCAGCCGCTCAAGCTCGTCGGCAATGTCTTCAAGCTCGTGGGCTTCGATCGTGGCGGCGCCCATGGATCGAATGCTCTTGGCTTTCTCTCTAATTTGCTCAACAGACAGCATCACTCCGCCCCTTTAGTAGACGTAGGTTTTCAGAGAAGCATACTCACCGGTGAAGATTTCGCCGGTTTCCGGATCGTAGGGAGAGAGCTTCTTCACGATATCCGTGTGGCGCCCACGCTCGTCCTTGCCATCTTCGATCTCGGCGACGACGAGTTCCGCCGGCAAACGCGTCGGGCTGACAGACAGGTCGATCGCCCCGGTGTTCGAGGCGCGATCCCAGTAGTCCCGCGGCAGCAGGTCGTCGGCAGCGTCCCAGAGCACGTCGCGGGGCTCATGTTCCCAGCCATCTTGGAAGCAGGGCCAGTGGGTGCCGGTCATCTTCCAGTTCTGGTGCTTGTGGGCTTCGGTGATCGAAGTCCAGTGCGTCCCGCTGGGTGAAAAAAGCGTGTCGACGTAAAAGGTTTTGTGGTTCGCGTCCCACAGTTCCTTGTTTCCATCGTCACCAAAGCCCCAGAAGTTGAGGCGAAAGTCAAAGCCGAGCCAGGCGCAGACGGGTTTGCCATCGACGGCCTTGCCCGAATACGCCGCACGGGGCGCCAGCTGCAGGCGATGCATGACCATTCCAATCAGGCGAAGCTCCTCGTAGATGCGATGCGCGAGGGGCTCTTGAATCTTAAGGCGATCGGGGAGAGTGGCTTGTGCTACGGTCACGGGCAATCCTTTCTATTATGGATAGATTGCCGCCCAAGAGGGGGTAATGTCAACATTAAAGAATAGATTGCGCTCTCCCTTTTCTTGAGCACATCCGATGACTGCCAAGACTTGCTTCCTATCCGGTCAGGCGGGCAGTGGCGTCAATCTACAACTGAGCGGATTTCTGGGGACTAGCGGGAAGACTTCGGGGCGAAAAGCACTTCTGGGCATCATTCCCCGCCCCTACGAGTGAGCGGATTTTCAGAGTCTCTACAGGGCGCCCAGCGCACTACGACTGAGCGGCTTTCTGACAGACTCTGAAAATAGAGGCAGCGCCCACGCCAGGACGCTGCCGCCTGTTACCATGGTAACAGCTTCCTGTGTGGTCAAATGCCGAAGGCGTTCTTGTTTTCCGCCGACAACCGGTTTGAGGCTTCTGCTACCGCGTGGGCTAAGGCGTCGTTCAATGGATTCATGGGAACCTCTTCCCCGCCCCCCATGCGAAGGCGCTCTAGCGGCGTATCGGGAGGCATCCTTTCTCGATTGGAGATTGCGCTCCTGAGGTTGAGGCTCCAGTCGCGCACATCCACGCCGGAAACGGCGGTGTCGATGCCATCCCGAAGGGTGATCCCGGTCTTGTCCCAATCTGAGCCCATGCGGACTCTCTGAACCGCGACGCCGGCCTTGATTGCTCGGTCCAACACGTCATCGAGGTGATCTTCGAGAATATGTGGCGTGTTAACCTTCAGTGTGCTGTCACAACGTGGCGTGCCGTCCGAAACCATGACCAGCGCCGCGGGCTCGCTATCGGTAGCTGCTCGTGACAATGCCCATTCGAGAGCTTCACCATCTACGTTTTCTTTTGGGGGTGTCCGCAAGTCGTGTTGGTTCGCGCAGCGGGGCGATCCGAAGGTCTTCGAAGCGCAGAACAAATTATGCGAGTTTGACCAGTGGAACATTTTAACGAGGATGTTGACCTGCGCCCCTCCATAAGATAAGGCACGAGCATGCCAGCCGGGACGACCCGGCATCCCCACGGCCTTCGTCAGGACGACCTGAGACTCAGGAGGTCGAAATGTCTTGGCTCTTTCTTGTTATAGCCGGTTTGCTCGAAGTCGCTTGGGCGACAGGTCTGAAACGGCTCGGTTTGGGCTTCTCGTGGAGCGTCGGCGCCTTGACCGCCATCGCCATGATCGCGAGCTTGGGCGGCCTCTACGCTGCCATGGCACGGCTCCCGATTGGCGTGGCCTACCCGATCTGGACGGGCATTGGAGCGGTCGGATCGGTCGTCATGGGCGTGGTGCTTTACGATCAGACGCCGGGCATGAACGGCATGCTCGGTGTTGCGCTACTGGTCGCGGGCATGTTCCTGATCGGAAACGAATTTCATTAACAAGAGAGGAGGCCACCATCATGGCGAACGAAACCAAGACCGAACGTGCCCTGATCGAGGGTCGGGCCACCCTTCTCGTCATCGACATACAGAAGAGCACATTCATCGACGACAGCGAGGTCCGGTCGATCGACAACATGCCGGGCTACAAGGATCGCATGATCGCCGCCCGCGACCTCGTGGAGGCGGCGCATGAAAGCGACATCCCGGTGATCTTTATCCAGGAGGTCCATCGCGACGACCATGTCGACTTCGGGCGGGAACTCGACGGCGACGAGGACGTGCATTGCCTCGAGGGCGATCCGCGCACCGCGATCGCGA
Organism: Salipiger sp. ABF4_146; assembly: GCF_056161345.1. Classification (NCBI taxonomy): domain Bacteria; kingdom Pseudomonadati; phylum Pseudomonadota; class Alphaproteobacteria; order Rhodobacterales; family Roseobacteraceae; genus Salipiger; species Salipiger sp. ABF4_146. Next base: position 20,002 of record NZ_JBSWYX010000031.1, read on the forward strand.
AGGAGGAGATGGGCTTTCGGCGCGGGGACTACGAAGTCTCCAAGCGGCGCTACTCGGCCTTTTTCGGGACCGACTTGGAAATCCTGCTCCGGGGCCTCAAGGTCGACACGCTCATACTCTGCGGAGGCCTGACGGACGTCTGCGTTCACTACACCTTCGTGGACGGTCACCAGTCCGATTACTTCTGCCGCGTCGTCGAGGACTGCGTCGGCGGGTCGTCCATCGAGGCGCACCAGGCGGCATTGCGGGCTATGGAGTATCTCCAAACGGGCGCGGTGCAGTCACTTCCCGCCATGCTTGAAGCAATGGGCGCACCGAACCGTTCGCTCTGAGCAGCAACTGGCTCCAATGGTCTCGAAGCCGACATATGGCCCCGCTACGCCGCTCTACGAAGCGCGCATTACGTCCGCGGGTTTCATCCCCGCCAAGCGAGCCTCCAGCCACCTAATGTAGCCGTTCAGGTTTTTCGTTGCCGGACCACAGAAGGGCTTGATGAACTCGGAATAGCGTGCGTGAAGCGAGTTTACATTTTGGATGTGATAGCAGCCTGCTCTGACGCGAGACCCTGGTTTGGTGCCAACCACGACGTGCTCAATGCTGCGGCTTACAGCGACTGTCGCATAACCGCTGGCGCCATCCGAGCAGAGAATGGCATCCGGCGGCAAGAGTGGCTTCATAGCACGCATAAAAGACGCGCTCTGGCGGTTCGGAAGGCGCCGGAATAGGCTCGCGCCGCCACGATCAGCAACGGTGAGAATGGGGAGCTACCATTTCGAGAGGCCCCGCATCATCTTCAGCCCCTTCGTGGTGAAGTCCTCCCACCTTGGACGTGGCGGCTGAGGGACCTTCTGCGGATCGGCCAAGTGTCGAACCCATTCTCGAGACCCCTTCCGGGACTCTCGTTGGTGAGTTTCATCTGCCTCGATGATCCCGGAGAACGCCGTCACTTCACCGGAGTCGATGATCGAAAATACCAGCATCCGCCAGCGCCAGACCGTGAATTTATTGAGCCCCAGCTGTTCCGCGAGCTTCCGCACCGATTGCGGCGCGGGAGTGCCCAGCATGTCTCGCAGCACAGCCATGAACAGGTCAGGTCTGTGGATGCGGCCTATCACTGATCCAGTCCGTCCCGAGTAGGTCTTGCCGCATCCCCGGCATCGGTAGCGTTGAATGCCGGTGCGCGTTCGTCCCCACTTCTGTCGGTGTACGATACCACAGGACGGGCACGGTTCCCCCTGGCTTGTGCGCGCTTCGATCTCGGAGATTGCCTCCGTCTTGAGTCGGAGATTCATGATCTTCATCTGGGCATGCTCGACCTGAGCAGGGTTCAGATCACTGAGCGCATCCAGGAGACGTCGAAAGTCGTGGTGTCGCAACGGGTTCCCTCCGTGGTGTTCACGGAAGGAGATTGGCTCTTTTGCTCGAAAGCGAAGCGCGCCAACACGATATGCGGACACCCCCTTTCTTTTAAGACGCCTTCATTGAGGCACGCTCCTAGGAGGTCCCGACATTCAGACCAGTCTTCTTCCATCCCTTTGATGACAACATGCATCAGGTCACTGAGACGACCCGGGTTTTGCGGCCGACCAGCGTCTTGCCAATCCTGGCGGGATTGCCCACCCCGCCAGGTAGACGTGGTGAAGCCCAGGATCTCAAACGGGACGCTGGCTGCATCGAGGCGATCGCCCTCCGTCCTCATGGCGGCGATAAGGGAGAAGATCGGCGCGCCCCTCATCGAACCGGACAGGTCAAGTACGAAACGAGTGGGCTTGGCTTCATCCGCGGGCGCAGCGCCTATTGCTTCAGGCGCCCATTTGTCCAAGAACTCCTCCAGCCCCGCTTGGGTCTCATCAGGTAGGGTCATCATGATATCTCGTGCATGGATAACCTGATCATTTGCCGTGGTGAAGGCTTTGTACCGTCCTGCTTCGTCTTCCATAGCGCTCCTCAGAACATTGCCAGTTGAGGGCCGGCGGCTGTCATTTCCTCGCGGAAAATCAGCTTCTCTGGCTCCATCGCGAACTCGGTGTCGAGCTCTACATCCAGGAAGTCCGTCTCGACTTCGAACTCGACGTCGTCGACGTTCGTCGTTTTCAGGAACTCTTCGCGTGTTTCGAACACGTAGATAGGTTTCAGAGAGCCATCGGCCTCGCGAGCAGGCGAGATCGTCGACAGCTGCTGGGCGGTCGCAAACGCCTCTGGCAGCGCGGTGGCCTCGAACACGACGGTATCGGCAACCTCTTCCTCATTCTCGAGCTCAACGCGCGCAGCGCGCCAAATCGTCGAGGACGATGCAACCACACCGTCGCTCTCGCCACTCCACGCTTCATTGGTGATCGTAATCCTATGGTCCTCGTCGGTCTTGCTGAACTCGAGTTCGCCGTTGGGATGCTGAAGAAGGCTAAAACCTCGGCGGGCGGCCTCTTCATAGACGTCGACCGGGCAGCTTGAGGCAACAGCGCGGTCTTCGCCGGTCATCTTCATGTGCTCGCGCTCGAGAATGAAATCGTCCGCCACTTCTTTCATCCAGGCGCCGACCTTTCCTGCACACACCATGCGCGGAGCGGTGCCGTCTTCTGGAAGAAAGACGAGAGCTTGCGAGACGAACTGCGTTCCCTCGTCCTCATCTCCGAACTCCATCCCAACAAGGCGGAGCTCACCAAGATCGTCAGAGTGGATCTTGCGATGGCGCTTGAACTGGCTTGCCTCCAGCGTGCTCTCGGACGTCATCTCTTCAATATTCATTTTCAGATTATCTCCTTAAAATCACTTCGCAAGTTGCCCGCCGGCCGCATGCGTCAACTACATTTTCAGGCCGGCAACCGGCCCGTCTGCTTCATTGTGGACACGCAGGGTGCCTGTTTCAGAATTTGCTTCGAGCACCACGGTCGACCCCTCGAGGTCAGTCATCTGCACGAGGCAGTCAGGCTGGCTCCCTGCGGCGCAAAGGTCCCTGGAAATCATGAAGGTTGTGAGTTCGCGACCAATCTCTTCGGCCGCCTCAGAGGCGCTTAGCTCAGAGAGCTCTGAAACCTCCTCGATGATAGATTTCAGGACCCACGGCGAGGGCTGCAGCTCCGCGCTGGGCGCCGGCATTCGCTCGAGACGATACCCATCGCCATGCTTGAAGACGCCCCAACGGGCCAATGCGTCCTGAACAGCGAAGCTATCGACGTTTTCTTCATCAAACCAGGCGACCGCCTCTTCCACAGGCTCCGCACGCGGGTCCGGGCTTTGAAAGGCACTCAAAACCTCCCCAGAGCCCCGATGAACGATCTCTGATTTTGCGCTCTGCGTGGTGATCCCGAGATCGATCGAAGACGCGACCTCAAGCAGTGCCTGATCCACGGATACATCCTGAAATTTGTCGGACATCCGGTGTTCTACCGCGCCGTAGACTGCAGCCCCACTCACGATACCGCAGAATAGGGCCCCTTTACCCAGCGCGCGTCCCAGGCGGGCCATAGGCGTCGGTCCATCCAGCGGGCGATCCGACATCACAGTAAACGACAGAATGGCAACGTCGAAGAAGCGACGCAGCCGATCAATAACTTCTATTTCTGAAAACTTCACCATGAGAAGGCCTCCTTTGGCCTAAGGTGGGGATTTCGATGCAAGCGATAGGATTGTCCACACTCGGCCCGTTACCCCTTCTGAGCACTTGGGTCGGTTTTCTCGGGGTCATCCCAGATCCAGTATGGGATCGACATGTCGAACTCGCCGTTCTCGTCCTTGGGACGTTCCCAGAAGGTTGCGGCCACGCCATAGAAGCCATCGGCAACCGCAAAGCAGCGAGTAGGCACGATCACCCCCTCATTGAAGCCTTCAGGAATGACCTGGCCGGCTTCGGCGTACTTGGCCAGTTCGCCTTCGCTCAGGTCCTCGTATTCAACCATGTTCTGGTATTGCACGCGGGCATGGATGTGGTTCTTGAAGCAGGGCTGCAGGGGCTGGTTCTGCGCGATGTCGACCAAGACAGCACTGGGCGAACGGGCTACCGCCAGATATGTCACCGATCCAGACGCTCCCGCGACGACTGCCGCGGCAGCAAAGACGCCCGCCCAAAAGACACTTCTACTGGTACGCTTGCTCATGGGAGATGTGCTTCCTTGTCTCTATTCTTTGCCGAGAGCTTTAGAATGGTGCTTCACCCCAAGGGGATCATCGTCCACAAGACCAGCCGCCTTCTGATGACGGTACTGCTCGAGGGACCCCTGCAGCTCAAGCGTGTACCAGGCAGCACGATCCGCTTTGAAGTTGTCTGCTCGCCGCTGAATGCTGCTGTCGGCAGCCATGGCGCTCACCTCTTTGGGGGATAGGCTCACACCCTTCCCCAGCCTGGCAGCTTCCATGATCCGGTTGTAGGAGTCTGGCGTCATTCAGGTGACGCCGCAGATGATCTGTTCGGCCGCTTCTGCAGGTGTCACTTGTTCGGAACCGCAAGGCATCGTCGACAGGAAGCCATCCAGGCGCTGGCTAATTGCGCACGCACCGTTCACGTCGACTTTGCCGTCGAGGTGGTCGCGCACTTCGCTGACAACGGAAGCTTTGAAGGATTGTTGATCAGTCATGGCAGTTCTCTCTTTTCTTACAGCCAGTGAACAGCACATAAAAAGAACAGTCAACACTTTATTCTTACTCGGGCGGCCGATAATCAAAGAATAGATATCCTACCGCTAACCACACATTACCCCTAGCATACCTCTAAGCGGGTACACACCGAAAGGAATAATCATGGCCGACACCCGAGTTCATCCCGTCACTGGCGAGACCCTGACACGGGACGTCAGAAAACAAACCGTCCAGCACGCTGGTCTGAGTGCAGATGTGATGGTGCCTGGCTGGTATCCTCAAGGCGATGGTGATGCGATCCACACCGGCGCGGACCTTTTTGCGGAGCAAGAAGCCTTCGAAAAGCTGCGGGCCCAAGCTGCAGCCCGGTAACTCCCCCGGGCTTGCCTTGGCGGGCATTGCGAATTGCGCCCGGTCGGTCAACTCTGGGGCTTACATCAGGAAGCCTAAGATGACCGATCCCGACGACGACATTGCCCGCACTCTGAAAATCGCGATTACCTTACGCGCTCACTTGGCGCCGCTATGGGAAGCGCACTGGGCGCAGTGGAATGGGCTCCATCCGCTACCAGCGATCCCGTCGACGCATCTCTGCCGCGAAAGCTCCCATGCTGGCTTAAGAGCCCTTGAGGCGGCCGGGCACGAGGGCTGGAGGGTACAAGCCGGCGCAGTCTCCCTGTTCACCTATGCGGACGTCCCTCTCGACGTCACCAATTTGGAAGGCTCCGATGAGGATGACAGCTTGGAAGAGGCCGCACACACCTGGCTTGTGAATGAAGCCTTGCGCATGCGCTTGGACCTCACGGCCGACCAGTTCGGCCAAGTCGAGACGGTGGTCATCGAACCGCTCGACGCTGGTGAGGACTACATTGATCTCTTGGATGAGGTCGACTGGATGGACGACCCAGACATCTCCGACGTAGTGGATCAGTGGACAACCGGTTCTTCGTACGACAAAACCGTCGACACCTTGAAATCGCTCACCCGGGCTCCAAAGCTCTCTCTCGCTTTCTGAAAATCTGGGGAACCTTCTCTTTGCGCGATTGCCACGGCAACCAAGGCAGAGACATTGCATTTAGCGCGAAATCTGCCGTGTCAGAATTCAGGAGAAATTGAGAAGCCTCGCCTGCTGCCACATAAGAACTCGGCGGCAGGTGAGGCGCTATAGCAGCTACACTTCTGGCGCGCCGGGTTTTGGTACGATGCCTCCGCCAGGCGGGGTTTCCTTTGGGCCCCACTTGGGGTCACGAGCCTTGATTATCCGAGAGACTACGAAGGCACTCGGCCATGCGAGAACTAGCGCAACCAATGCGGCGCCGACAATCCACCAGAAATCGTAGATACCTAAACTGAGCAGAGCGATGACCAGCACACCGCTGATCAAGGTCCAGCTCAGCATGCTCAGATAGAGTGCGAGACGGTCCATGATCTTCCTCCTTAGCCACTCAACGAAAAACATACCCATCGGTTCCGAAGCTCTTCTGTAGAGTACAACGTTGCTTGGGCTCAAAAGGATCTGAAATAAATCGACACCCGGAGTCTCCCCCGGGTGCCCTCGTGCTAAAAAAGTAAGGGCCGGCCACTCACTACCGTCTCCCCACTGAACGCTGCGCGTAGCCTCGAACAATAGAGGCCAGTCACGATCACCCGGAGAGAAAATCTCCAATTTTGCTCGTTGTGTCCGCGACTTCAGTGGTATCACGCTAGCAGAAAACGCGGGTTCGGAAGACAACATTCTCACTTTGATAGGTTTCCTCAGCATTAACCCGCTAGCAGCGTTAGATATTTTTTGGTTTCAGAGTATGTCGAAGCACAACTTTATCGTGCAGGCAGATTGTGGTCACAAAACGACAACGTGAAAGAGTGTCAGGTGGCCGATAGAATCAGGCCGAAACCTTTAAAAATGCAGGGATTCGGGCGCGTCGAGACCGTCCCACGCAACATATTCCGGGTAGCCAACAGAAGGACACATGTGGTAGTGCGCTCCGCCGAAGTAGGGGCCACCCTTCACGTCCCACATCACGGAATGCGCTTCTTCGATCCGGGGCGGCTCCAGCTTGGCCAGCATCCGGCCAAAGGCTTGGGCCGGAACTTGGGCGTCTCGGCCGCGGTTCTGGGCATAGATCGTGTCGAGGTCAGGCTCGAGGTAAACGATACACGTGTGGGCGCCGTAGTCTCTGAAAAGAGAGAGCAACTCCGCGCGCTTCTGGCGGGTCACGTTCGTCGCATTCCACACGAAGTCTTCACCGGCACGCAGATGCTCCCGGGCCCGCTCTTTCGCCGCCTGGACGACGGCACCTTGGTTGGCATCGGGGGAGACCCCCATCTCCACACGCAGGTCATCGAGTGAAACCACATTCTTCGTCATCGCATATTTGCTGATCCAGGTGTCCTTGCCGGCCCCCGGAAGCCCGCACATCAGGATTACGAACGAGCGGAAGTCTTCATGCGCCTCAAATCCAAGGTAGCGGTCGTCCTTCTCAAGATACTCGATGCGGGTCGTGTCATTGGGGAAATCCCGCGCCACGCCGAGGCATGCGGACTCTGAAAACTGCATCTCGGCGAGATCGATGTTATCGAGGACGCGCTGGGCGTCCTGGCAGATGCGCCCGTGGATGTCGTGCCGGGCGTGAAGGCAGAGATCTGTAGTATTGCAGGTCAGCGAGATCTCGATCGCTTTTTTCTCCGGGTCATCTCTCTCGAGCAGCCAGAATGGGGCCTGGTGATGCTCGATCAGTCCGCAGACTTCTTCCCGCCAGCGGAATGGGACCCCTGCCTGCATTAGGAAGCGGCGGGCGATGTACACCCCTGCGCGCGAATGCCCTCTCGAGGAAATGCGACCGTCTTCGTCATAAACAGTAGTAGCCGGCTTGCCGACGTCGTGAAGCACCGCGGTCCAGAAGAGCATCTCTCTGCGGTTTTCAGGAAGTCCCCGCCAGGCTTCATCTGCCACCAGGCTTTCGACGACGAGCTTGGTGTGCGTGAGGACATCGCCTTCAGCGTGGTGAAGAGGAGACTGCTCGGTTGCGCGCATGGCCTCGAACTCATTGGAAAGGATGGCCTCGATACCATCCCAGTCGATTGCATGGTTATTGCCGGCTGACGGGGTCAGCGCGCGCAAGTGTTGGAAGCTAGGTCTCATTTCTAGATATCCTAAAAATCCAGGCTAGCCTACAGCTATCCTTTTAAGAAGTCGAGATCGACAAGCGTCAGCCTGCCATTTTTGCGATCAAGGCGCCCCATGTCGCACACCAGATAGCAAGAAACCCGGACGCTGCGAGCGAGAATGACGCTAGTGCTCGAGCATCTACGGGGCGGGTGATCACATCAATGGGCGTATGTGAGCTCATAGTCGGTATCCTTTGTTCGACACCTTCGACTGTACAGAATGCCTATTAATCCAAAATTAAGGACGCCAGTTGCAAACAGCCGCACACTTTCTTCTTGTCAGAATAAGGAACACAGACATGAATGACGACGTTGCGGCACATGAAATCGCGCAGGAGAACACTGAGCGTTTGGGGGAGCTCTTCGAGATGCTGCGCGAGGTTCGCGAGAAGGGGCTGATTTACTGGGAGCCGAACACATCCCGCGGGGCCGACAACCTTCGTGACATGCTGGCAGGCATCGACAGGTTCATGGCAGCGGCCGTCCACGATGTCGAGGACGCCATCGAGAAGACGACTGATCTGCTTCGTGATGCGCGTGACAATGGCCTAATCTACTGGGAGCCGAACACCGACCGCGGCGCTGAGCGAAAGTCAGACATGGTCGCGCGCATCGACGGCCTCATCGAGCCGGCCCCCGCAATGAAGATGTGAGGATACCAGTGTCCGACGCAAAGACCCCGGCACAGACCCTCGAAGCGATGATCGATTGCTGCCATGCGCTCAAGGACTCCGATGTCCTGCGCATGGCGCTCCCTGGTCATGGCGTAACTCTGAATTTCCTGACGCACCGCCTAGACCGCCACATCGCCGAAGAAAACGCCGAGCCCACCGAGTATCGTCTGGATGAGGTCACTGAGACCCTCAGAGAAGCCCACGAAATCCTCGAAGCTTGGGCGCCCGAGGATCCCTCCGTAGAAGTCACGCTGCGCCACATGGCGGTTTTCCTAATCGAGACTTCGAACAAGCCTGTGTTTGGGCCGGAGATGCCCCGGGCGCCCGCCATGTAGGGCCCTTACCCAGCCAGCTTCTCGTTAATTCTGTGAGACGCCCTTTGGGTTGCCTGGGTAAACTCTCCCTTGCTGAACCGCTGGACACCGTTGTGAGCTGCACAAAGGGCTCTAACTCCTTCCCAGCCTCGCCCGAGACCCTCGAGCCAGGAGCAGAATTCATCCAGCGCGCCATCGTGCGATTTCAGAGCCTTTTTCAGAGTCGGGTGCAAAAGAAGCCGAGGATGCTTGCTTCTGAAAATTGGCGGCACGGGAAGAACGTTGAAGGTGTCGTCGACATGCAAGGCGCCGCTCTCAGGGTGGTAAGCCAACAACGAGCCCGCGTGAACGCTCTCGTCAGGTGAGATGTAGTCGATCCCCCGCGGCAGAGAGAACTGCAGATCTTCGCCGAACTCATGTGCGACCTCGGGGCTTTCAACAGCCGCTTCCTCCCATGGGACGTCCGGGCACACGCGGTGATGACGTTCGGAGCCGTAGAACTTCGCCGACGGGAAGTCTCTAGCCATGGCCTCACAGTGCAGCGTGTGGAACGGGTGCAGGTTTAGAACGGCATCGACCAGGCGACCATCGTCGGTGAGACCCATGACCTGATCTCTGATCTCGCCATTCAGGGTGTAGCTATCGAGGATTACGAAACGACCAGACTTCCGGCGCACGATCGATACGTGGGTACCAACGTTGAGAATGCGGCCGATCTTCATCGTGCAACGGACATTCCAGAAGCCATGCCCTAAGTTCACGAGCCTGCGCGTCATATCCTCACCTTCCTTTCACCTATGAATATAGCTAGAAGCGGCTAAAACAAGCAGGTAGAGCCAGCCTTCATGATTGCGACAAAATGGGCTCACAAATAGCTCGTCTTCGGGACCGCTATACGTGTCTGCTGCAGCCGGCTTCGAGAATGCCCCCACAACCTTGACCTCCACAAGGTTGACGCTAACTCGCGTTCAAGAGCATGTTTGACCGCCACTCACGGAACTGCTCTGGAGAGGGCCCCTCAGTTTCTTGAGGCGCTCTCTCCCTCGAACCCACTCGTACTGATGCTTCACGGCAGATTGAAACCCGCCCGCCGCAAGATGTGGTACTGTTGAATGCAGGGTGATGCTGCATCCCCAGATGGCTGCAACTCACGCGGCAGCAGCTCTCCCTCGAAGCGCGCTCACATCACTCGAAATGGGCGCGCTTCACGGAATGGCATTCTTACCAGGGTCTACGTTCTTTCCGACTTCTGATGGCGCATGCTCGGGCGCTTCGCTTGGCGCGTTCGTACACATCATTTCTCAGTGAGATCAGCACTCTGCCGCCCGGCAATACTTGCCTTCGAAACACTTTTCGCTGACCCTCACCCGATCTCTGCGCTCTGAAAAATACCATGTCTGCCAATGCCTTGTATTTGCCTTCATTATGATCGAAGGTACCATACCCATGTGAAGGCAGCTTTAGGACGTCAACTTCACCTGACGCATCCGACACTTGGCATTTTCTCCACGTTTGCCTTACTTCCAGAGGCATGGAGGCACCGCAACAGAAAAGTCAGGGGACTACCTTTTGGAGACCGCAAGCGACGCACAGTGGGCCGGTATAGCCGGTGTTGGTAGCTACACGTGGTGGATCGACGACGACACGCTCGAGTGGAGCTCCGGGCTTCTCGCGCTTTATGGTCGAACGTCTGCACCTGAAAATGTTGGCGCGTACGTGAAGCTCATTCATCCCGAAGACCGCCCCCGCATTCGGGAAGAGCTCGAGAGAGTTCTCGCGTCCGACCGTGACTACCAGTCGGAATTCAGGATCCTTCTTCCAGATGGGCAAGAACGCACTGTGCTTGATCGCGGCGTGGTCCTGCGAGACACAACAGGCAAGCCGGTCGCCGTAAAGGGTATCGAGACCGACACAACCTTCGCCCGTCGGCTTGGAGGTTCCCACCCGGCTGAGAAAGATGCGTTCCGAGACCTAGAGAGCCGGATCACGAGATCTGACGCTGTTCTCAAGGCGGTCTTCGATGGGGCGCCCGTTGGCTTAGGCGTTTGGGATCGAGACTTCCGGTTCGTGCACATCAACCGAAAGCTCGCCGAGATGAACGGGCTACCCGCCGAAGACCATATCGGGCGCACCGCCCAAGAGCTGCTACCTGACGTCAATAATCACGAAGGCATCCGCGAGATTTGGACCCATGTTTTAGAGACCGGCGAGCCCAAATTAGACATTGAAGTCAGCGGGACGACCCCAGCGTACCCGGGCGTGACACGCCATTGGCGAGAGCAGTTCTTTCCAGTGACGTCCGCTGACGGCATCATAGGGGTAGCGGCGATCGCCCAGGATGTGACCGAGCATAAGCGGGCCAATCAGCAGATAGACACGCTTCTGCGGGAACTCAATCACCGCTCGAAGAACTTGCTCTCCCTCATCAGCGCGATTGCGCGCCAGACCGCGCGTAACCACCCCGACGACTTCTTGAAGCATTTTCAGGATCGGCTATCTGCCATGGCTGCCGCCCAGGACTTGTTGCTGACCGGAACTACTGGCGCCGTCGACATGGAAGAGCTCATGCACTCGCAGCTTCGCCCGGTCATTGAGGCAGCTGAAGCTCGTGTCAGCCTCACAGGCTCCGACAAGATCTCGATCACGGCGACAAAAGCACAAACCCTTGGGCTGGGGCTGCACGAGCTCGCCACCAACGCGATGAAATACGGTGCGCTATCTACAGAGGAAGGAACACTGGAAGTCTCATGGAGCCAGAGCCCAGAGGGCAGCGTTACGCTGAACTGGAAGGAGCGCCTCGGCCCTCCGGTTAACCCGCCTAAAGAGAAAGGGTTCGGTACCAAGCTCATTGAGACGATGGTGCCCAGCCTTATCGACGGCAAAGCTGCCACGAACTACGATCCAGAGGGCTTCAGCTGGACCTTGACCTTCAACGCCGACCCGACAAGAGAGAACTCCCTCGGGTAGCTCGCCTACTCGCAGTAGGTCTTAATGTAGCTATCCAGTTCATCGAACACTGCTTGCCCGACGAGTTCCGGGATCGTGAAGGTCGCTTCGCTGAGAGACGACCTCCGATGCATGTCACCTCCGCAGAGAAAGATTGTCTCCGACGAGAGGCTGGAGATATCTGGGCGCCCTGAGAGAATGAATTCGGTCCTTTCGTCGTCAACCTGTGCGGAGAGCTTACCGACCGAACGCAGGTTGATATCCGCGCTTTCGCTCTTCAGATCGCCGGAGGCCTCGCAAGTCCCCATAGCCTGCAGAACATAGGACAGCTTGCACTCGTTAATCGTTACCATAGAGACGAACGACTTGCCGCGAGTCGTCAAATCTCGGCCCAGCTTCGTAGAGGCCAGATACTCTTCACCTAAGTTTTCCGCGAACACGGGGACTGGTGCCGCCATAGCCACAGCAGCAGTGAAAATCGCCCATTTTTGCACGTGGACCCTCAGCAGCGTTTCATTGTTTCGGCTTAGCTAACTCACAAAAAGAACGCGGTCAAAGCGATTAAGCTCCCGTTTCCTCAACCGACGGTGAGCGTGTCGTGAGAACGACATTGTAAGACATCTTACTCTGCGGCAGCTTCGATGAGGTTCTCGGGAGAGGCGTGGCCGGTGCCAATCGTGTCGCTGATTTCGCAGAGCATCTGCTCCAGAAACCACTCGGTGAAGTGCTCGAGATAGCACAATGACAGGTTACCACGGCCGTCCCTGTCCCCCTGCCGTGGTGTGTCGGCAAGCGCCATCTCTTCATGGTACCGCCGATCCTGATTTTGGCCCTCGCACAAGGCGTAGCTGATGGACCACGGGCTGCGATCGCATAGGCCGGCACGCAGCATCATGGCATGCGTCATCAAACGTGCCACACGGCCGTTGCCGTCCTGAAATGGGTGGATGTAGCTGAACCGGTGATGGGCAGCCGGGATCGCCAGGACTTTGCCGAGGGCGCCGGAGGTCAGGCCGCGGTACCGCTTCTGGAAATGAGCCATGAAGTCTGGCACTCGATGCGGAGACGGCGGCACATGGCGGCCTACGCTCACATGAAACAGGCGGTATTCCCCGGGGATCACATCCTGGTCGTCGAGCTCGCGCATCGAAGCCGGCATGCCGTAGTAGAGCTTCCGATGGACCTCACGCAGGAAGTCGGCGTCCGTCGGTGAAGGGAGTTGCCCGCGATCATGCAAATCATCAATCCAGGCTTCGACCTCGATGTGCGTGATCGCCGCTTGAGCAAGGTCGGCCTCCCGCCCCTGAAGGCTCTCTCCGCTCAGTGCCCGAGTGATCAGAAAGATGGGAACGTCGATGCCCTCAAGCTTCAACGAGAAGTGCGCATTCATCAGCCGGACTTCGCGGCGCTCATGCTCGAACTCAGCGCTGCTTGGCGCTGGGCGGACATCCTTCTGCAAGTTCAGCGCCAGGTTCACGGCAAGCTCGAGGCGCTCGGGAATCTCTTCCTCGAGGCCACAAGGCTCCATTCGGCCTGGCGTCTCCATCACGTCTCTCCCTGCCTCGTTCGCGCCCCTTGAACATGGAGCAACTCGTTTCTGGGGCGCTAAGGCCAGCCACATTACCGAGAAGCTAGACCAGGTCATCTGCGCCTTCAACGACGCGTTTGTGGGATCGGCGGCATCCGGGAAGAGGGCCTGCGCGGTGCCTTATACAGCCGAGCGGTCACCAGGGCATAGGTCCTCGCCCATCCGCTTGAAGACCGACCCCCAATCCCAATGAAAACCTGTTTTGACTTCAGGAAAATGTGGACCAGCCCATCCTGACCTGCACGCAAGTCAGCTCAATGTGCACTGAGGTCAACATACTTTGCCCGCAAGTCGGCTAAGGTCGAAGCAGGTTGCCTTTTTGCGATACTTATCTTGGCATCCCCGATACCTCACTTGTGTCTTGCGATACCTAGCTCATCATTTTTCTTACGACTAATTTTCAGAGAAATAGAAGAGTGAGGCTTCCAGCGACATTTTCAGAGTTTTGAGCAAGCGAAAGTACCTGCAAGCATTGGGCTGCACCATTTCAGGTTAGTGACTCTGGATCGCACTAGAGAAAAGCCATCAACCGGGGGAAGCAGAGTGCTCCGCCCCTCGCAGTCGCAGACGGCTGTTACCAGATGCGATCAGAGGTCAAAAGTCACTGGACGATTGACGGGGTCGAAGGTTCTCCCGCGGCAAAGGCGGAGAGCCAAATGGCATCCGATGGTCCGCAATGCCCCTCTGAAAAGCCTGCCCGGCTCTCGCTACAGAAGCCCCTTGTTTATATGACTTCTTCGATTTCGCGTAAGACTTTTCGAGGACTTCGTAACAAAGATGTTGAGATCGACCTGAAGCAGGTGACCTCAACCGGGTAGATCATGGCGGCTTCAACATCTTTGTTACGAAATTAATCATCCGCGGTACTTAGTTAGCGAGTAATGGGGAGAGACCTACCAAAATAGAATTTTAGAGGCCCACTGGATAAGCTCAGCTATCCATCACCTCCCCAAAGGGATGCTGCTCATCGCACGTCCCTTTCCATGACAGAAGTCATTCCAAAGGACAAAACGATTTCACATCGAAAGGAGACCAGACGATGTCTGACCCACAAGACCCAAAAGGGTTCCAAACGGCCCGCCCAAAGGACGCCCCAGCCAAAGGCCCCGCACCTGACGGCACCCGCCCCAAGGTCCAGCAGGCCCCCATCGCCTCCGGCACCGGCACCAACGCCCCCGGCGCCAAGGACACCGCCCCGCCGTCCCGGCACGGCCCCAAGCCCAAGCTTGGCGCGCTCACCCTCCGGCCAACCCGGAAGGCCCCGGCCTCCTCCAATGTTGACACCCCCAGCCCAGCTGACGCCAGGCCCCCAACATCTTCCAATGTTGACACCAAACAAGCCCGCCCCGCAGGCCGCGGCTCAGGCTCCTCCAATGTTGACACATCGGCACCCTCCCCTGCCAAGGCAGCGGTCTCCGACAGCCCCAATGTTGACACCCAACGCGCTGGGCAGCGATCGGCCCCCTCCGATAAAAGCAAGTCGACGTCCTCCGCAAAGCAGGTGTCGAGCACTCCCACTCCCGAGCGGCCGAGGCCCGTCCTCTCGAGCCTGAAGTTCCCCGGCAGCAGCAGCGGAAAGACATCCAACCCCAAGGCACCTGTCGATCCCTCCAAACCCCCCGGGCCCGATCCCGAAATCTTGAAAAGGGTGAAAGCATCAAAGAAGAAGCTGGAAGAAGCCAACAAGGACCTCGACCAGTCCGACGGCGCCACGCCTTCCATGCGGTCGCCCAGCGCCCAGGCGCGGGAGAACACAACCGTGTCCAAGGCAACCTCCTCGCAGTACCTTGACCGCGGCCGGATGCTCATCAATCGCGCAAGCGACAGCAAGGGCTTCCGCAGGACTACGATGACTTCTCGGCGACCGAGTTCGTTGCGTGGCTGATCTCCAACAAGCCTGACCTGAAGTCGTCGACATGGCGCGTCTACCGACAGGCCGCGTATCACACGCTCATGGGGAAGCCGGGCCCAGACATCGATGTAGCTCTCGACATGCTCGACAACGACATCGTCGAAGGGGACGAGGCCTCCGGTAAGCGCAGTGGGAAACAAGACCGTCTGGCCAAGAGGACATCGGCAATGAAGGAGAAGAAGTTTCCCAAGGCGGAAATGGACATGGTCTTCGCGTACCTGCAGTATAAATCGCGCTCGAAGATGGCGCCGATCCTGCGAGATTGGCTGGAGGCTACAGTTCACACGGGTCTTCGCCCCGTTGAGTGGAGGGCCACCGCGTTTCAGAGCTACCAGGACCCGAAGACTAAACGCCGCTACTGCTGGCTCTATGTTCTGAATGCCAAGGCGACCAACGCGCGAGGCAACGGCATCGTCCGAACTCTGGATCTGTCTGAGCTCCCAACGCCGATCATGAACGCAGTCGCCCGTATGTCGAGCCGCGGCCTCGAGTGGCATGAGGAAGGTCGCTTCGACAACGTGAAGTCCCAAGTGGGCCAGCTGCTCTACACGATCGGCGAAGACATCTTCCCGCGGCGCAAGAAGCACTTCTCACTCTACAGCTGCAGGCACCAGTTCGTGGCCAATATGAAGTCGGTCCTCGAGCCGGCGGAGGTCTCAGCTCTCTCGGGGCATGTGGTGACCAGAACTGCTCGGGAGTCCTATGGCAGGTCCCAGTCGGCTTGGTCTCTTGATGACATTGGACCGCACGCTCGGCCGATTTCTGAAGAGGTCGCCACCGTGCAGCAGTCTGCAGACTTCTACGAGGCGCGTATGGAAAACCTGAAACTGGCAGGGGTGATCCACGGGAACACGAACTCTGAATTCCCGAGCTGACTATGACCATAATGAGGCCGCTTTTGCGTTCCCTTTGCGGTGCCGATGGTATGTGATTCCTGAAGGGTGTCTGTGAGTGGTAATTGTTTGTGTGCGCCCTGACCCGCGGGCTGCCACCAGAATTTCGTCTGGTACCGTGGGTGTTTGAAAATTTTGAGATAGCATTTTCTGATTATCAATCTGCCCCCGTCATGGTGACCGCCATGGCGGGGGCTATTTCTCTCTCATGTACGGCCTACGCCATACCCCCATACCCCAGGAAGCCGACGATCGGGTTGCGGCCATCGGATTCGACGACACATCTCCAGGGGGCGCCGGCAGGTCCGATGCGCATGTATACCGTACTCGAACTCCCTGAGCTTTCTGATCCTACAACCTTCAGCTTCCCCGATGTCTCCGCCGACAGCTTCTCACGGCAGGAGCTAACTGCAGCGCGACTTGCGTCATAGCGCCCTTCAACGAATGGAGGGCCATCTGAGAGCGGCTGAATTTGGGGCCCGCCGCCACACGCACTCAATCCAACGAGCGCCCCAAGGGTGAGCACAATCCTGAAAGCTGGCATCGGTTACCTCGCTTGTGGTCTTTCTAAGAAGATTGGTGGATGCCCGTTGGTCACGCAAGACGATCTCCTGCGGGTGAGCAATCATCCGCACTCGACGTAGCGACAGATTTCACAGTAGCCTTTTCAGAGAGCCTGCAACGCCTCCCAGTCAGGGTAAGGGAAGCAAGAAGAAGGAGCTCTGAACATGCCTATCGACGGAAGCGATGAGCAAGACTTCGACCTCAGGACTGGGAGCACGGACCCAAGGAAGATTTCCGCCTACTACGACAAGTGGGCCTCGACCTATGACGAGACTCTGAATTCCTGGAACTACCGCACGCCTCCTGACGCGGCCAAATTGCTGGCACCGGAGCTTGATGAGAGCGCCCTAGTTTTGGATGTCGGATGCGGCACCGGCCTGTTCGGCGATGCACTCACGGGTCTCGGAAACTACCGGCTCCTAGGCTTGGACATCTCGAACAAGTCTATCGAGGTGGCCAAGGATCGCAAAAAGTATGATGGCTTCATTGAGCATGATCTCCAAAGCCTCCCGCTGCCCGTTGTCGACGATGCTATGGATGCGGCCGCATGCGTGGGCGTACTGACTTACATCGAGAATGCCGACGAGCTCCTGCAAGACATCTGTCGCTGTGTTCGAACGGGTGGCAGCCTGATTTTCACGCAGCGAACCGATCGATGGGAGATGCTGAATTTTTCGCAGACATTAGAGAGCCTACAAGACGCTGGCATCTGGGAAGTTCAGAAGCTCACAGACCCCATGAGCTATTTACCCGGCAACGAAGATTTCAGGGATGAAATCAAGGTCCATCATGTGCTCTGCAAAGTCCGCTGAAAGACCTCCGAGAGCTCCAACTGCCAGGGAATGAGATCACACAACCTCACGCCCGCGTGAGGTCAAACAATATGCCTGAGGCATAAAGACTCTGAAAAAATGGTACATTGGTTACCCACTTTCAGGATCTGGGTAACGAAACGACCATTTTTTATGGACGTATTTTTAGGGTGCGTGAGCTCTCATTGGAGATTTAGGGCCCTGAGGTGGGGATGGTCAGAAGCCGGTTATAGCCGGGCTCGGAGATGGAGTCCTCGCAATCTTCCTGAGCTGCGTGTGAATGTGGATTTCAGCGAGTAGTTAACGACAAACGGAACTCGCCACCGTCCAATTCAGAGATTGAGACCTTACGCTGACAAGGCTTCATCGCTCATCGTAAGCGCCCGTCTCGCCACACCGCCGCCGGACAGTTGTGTGTAATTGCACGCCTTACCGGCCGGTTACCGCTCATCGAACTTTTCAGGATTAGAGCTTGGGAGGGAACTTAACATTGATGGACAGACCATCGCTCCCGTCTACAGTCAGGGTCGCATCATGCTGGAACGTTAGCGTTCGGATCATGCGCCATCCCAATGAGTTCGAACGCTCCGGTCGCTCGGCACCGTCTGCAAGGCCTACCCCATTGTCAGAGACCGTCATCATAAGGCCAGTCTCGAAATCGCCGGAAACAGTGCAAGTGATCGTACCTGTGTCTCTTCCGACGAACGCATATTTGTAGGCATTCGTGACGAGTTCACCAACGATCAGGCCGATATCGATCGCAAGTTTGCTTTCCATCCGCAGAGGCCCGCAGTTCACTTTGATGTCGACACGGAGGCTATCGCCGCTGAAGGCGCGCTCGGCATTCCTGGCAACCTCACTCAACATTTCATTAAGGTCGATCTCACCGGACGCGGCAGCCCTCTGCATCAACTCGTGCGCCTTTGCCAGAGAGCCAACTCTGATCTCCAACTCACCCAATACCTGCTTGGTCTCGTCTGCTTCGGCCTGAGACTTGCTCATGCGTACCAACGCAACGATGAGAGCGAGGTTATTTCCGGTGCGGTGATGCAGCTCTTGCATGAGGAGCTCGTGATCCGCCAGGCTTTCCGTCAACTCCCGGTTCTTCTCAGCAAGCTCTGCTGTAGGGTCTTTGGATTTCAACTCCGCCAAGGCTGCCGCTGCCTTATCGACGAGGTTTGAGCAATCGACCTTACAGTCTGCAGATTGGAACGCGGCATCGATACGCGTCCCTTCACTGCCAGTCTTCACGTCGAACCGCGATGCGATCCTTTGCACCCCTCGCAGACCGAGCCCCATGCCTGCCGACGAAGAGGAAGTCCCCTCGGGGTCTAGGTACTGATCAGGAATGCCGGTGCCTTGGTCCGAGACCGTTACTCCCAAAGCTGGCCGCCCTCTGAATTCAACGATTGAGAAGGTCGCTTTCCCTTTGTGGCCGTGCTCAATCGCGTTGCGGCCAAGTTCGACAACTGCAGTGACGGCCCTGGTGCGCTCGAAGTCTCTGAAATTCAGCACACCCGAGAGTACCCGGGAGACTTCCCGGAGGCGCGAGATGTCCTCCGACTTTTCGAGCACGACTGTCGTTAGCTTAGCAGATTTCAACGCTCAGGCTCCTGCGTAACCCTCAAGACTATGATGCTGGCATCGTCTCGCCCCCGAAACGCCCGATCGAGGAGAAAGCCGGCAATCAGCAGTGGGCTCTTTCTGAGAAGGCCTGGTGGAAAATGCGTATCTCTCAAAGTCTTCAGACCGTCGCTGTGCAAAATGACGAGATCGTTCGCCATCAGTTCCAAAGTCTCTTCGTAGCCACGCGTAGGCCCGGCTCCGATGCGCCCATCCCGAACGGCCATGCGTTGCACGCCCGTTTCACCGATACGGATCGTTGAGATGTTGCCAAGGCCCGCGTAGCTCATCACCATTTGCGGTTGGGCGACGTGGACGATGGCCGCTACTGCCCCGCGCCTTCCAACCAGCTTCTCAGTGATTTGCCGCATTGTCTGGCCAGGCTCCGCCGAGAGGCCTCCGGCTGCCCAAGCAGCTTCGAAAACTTCTTCTGAGGCCGAGGCCGCGTCCGGACCATGCCCCAAACCATCGCACATCAGGATGTCTGTCGCGCCTTTGGTCTCTCTGATCAGAAAGTCGTCACCGCACTGCTGCTCCAAGGGATGGCAAACGCGCAGTCCTGCCAACTCGATCCCCGGCGCGGTGGGCCCAGCTGCTGCAGAAAACGTGCAAACGATCGTTGTCCCGCAGTCAGACGAGCTGAAGATGTCGAACGTATCGGAGAGCCTTCTGATGGCACCTAGTCCGAGGCCCGCAGAGTCGGTGCTGCTCTCGCCATCCTGGAACATCCGGTCCGCGTCGGAGATGCCAGGCCCTTTGTCGGTGAACACCAGCGCAACGCTTTTCTGGCCCCCTCGCTGGACGACATCGATCAGAGCGCGGCCGCGATCCGCATAGCGAAGGATATTCGTTGTGGCTTCGGTCGCGACGATGGCCAGCTCGTCGATGCGGACTTCCGACAACCCAATCTCCTGGCCATGTCTTCGCGCCAGTCGCCTCACGACAGCAACGGCACTTCGCTCGTCGATCTCAACCCATTGGTTCATAACTTCACGCTCATCGAAACGATGGTACCTTCCCCGGGCGTGGACCGGATATCGAAGCCATGCGATAGACGTTTGGCCCCACCCAATCCGCGACCAAGTCCACCGCGGGAAGTGTAACCATCGGACATCGCCAGTGAGATGTCTTCGATACCACGACCCTTGTCCCGGCACTCGATAACCAGATATTCGTTGCGCTTGTCGAGATAAATCGAAATCTCGCCCCCGCCACCGTGCACAATCGCGTTTCGCGCGATCTCACTGACCGCCGTCGCAAAGCGCGTGACGCGTAAAGTGGATGCACCACGATCTTTCATAAAGCGAGCCACTGCTTGGCGCGCTGCAACAACGTCCCTACTGACCGCAAGATTGATCGACGCCAGCAGGGGACCGTTCGGCTTCCCCTGCAGATCAGTCACGTCTTAGTTGAGACAGAGCATGAGTGAGGCTGAGCGCTGTTCGGACTTCAGGCAAGTACATGCCGAGTTCCACGAGCGTAACCGCCACCGCCGGTCGCATGCCTACCACGTAGGTCTCCGCTGCCAGAAGCCTGGAGATACCGGCAAGCTGCGCGATCACGCGACCAACGAAGGTATCGACGATCTCGAGGGCACTGATGTCTAGGATGACGCCCTTCACGTCATCCTTCGCAATACGGTTCGAGAGTGTTTCTTGGAGATCCACGATTTCAGTGTCCGTGACATCGTCCTGGATCGACACGAGAAGGGCGTTCTCGACCAGGTTTATCGATGTGACACCCGACACGTCAGGAAGCCTCTGTGGTCTTGATGACGTATCCGACCTTCAGAAGGGCATCGGACAGGGCGGTTCGGATGCTCGATCGGGTGGACACGGTACCAACATCAATGCCGAGCTGAACCATGGTCTGAGCAATCATCGGGCTGATGCCACTGATGATACACTCCGCTCCCATCAGTCGCACGGCAGCGGCCGCACGTAGGAGATGCTGAGCAACTTGGGTATCGACTGTTCCGACCCCAGTGATATCCATGATCACCACTTCGGCCTGACGTTCGAGAATGGTTTGCAGAAGGTTCTCCATGACCTCCTGAGCACGGGCGGAGTCCAGCGTGCCAATCAGAGGCAGCGTGAGGACACGGTCCCAGAGCTCAACCACCGGGGTTGAGAGCTCAAGCATCTCCCGACGCTGACGCTCAATGATCTGATCGCGCTCGGCGATGAAGATTTCATTCGTGTAGATCGCGAACGCATCGACCAGCCGGGTCACAAGAAGGACATCACGGATAAGGATCGATTGCTCGACGTCCGGCATGGCTTCCAAGCGCTTGAAGAGTGGAGCCTTGAGAGCCAACACGAAAGTGGCCATCTCAGTCGGGGTCACACCGCGGCTTACGCGCTCCTTGCTCACGTCCGCCAGCACTGCACGTAGATCGGCCCACTCATCGTCATCGAGACTGAACTCTTCGTTCGCAACGCCAGCCCGGACGCCTTTCGAAAACGCCTTAAGGAGCTCTAGGTTCTGCGTCCGGCTTTCCGCGTCTGAGAAGAGGTCAGACCGCTTTACCCCTTCTTTGACCTGTGTTCCAAGCCACTCCTCTACGATCCCCGAGAAGTCTTTGTCGAGGATGGTCAGTATGTTCGCCGTCGCAGATTGCGGCATCGTAGCCCCCAGCGCTGAATGATTACGCAGATAAGCCAGTTTAGGGTCAGGGAGTCAACGTCAATACCGCGCAGTATGAGTTGAAAGTCTCGCAAAATCTGAGGATTAGACATGCATCTTAAAGGCCGGAAATCTCGAGAGCTTAATTTTCTGAGTGTTCGCATGACGAAAGGCGTCTGCTGCGTGCGCCACGGCCCATCAACTTCGTTCTTCGTGTCCCTTCGAGGCCACATTCTGTGATAAGCTGCGCAAGCGTGGAACCAAATGGCGCTTCACGTTGCCAATGTAGGACCCAGGTACGACCGGAGGAGGTCATACGCAATGGGGAAAGCGAAAAGACAAAACCTCAGTCAAGGACCTGCACAAAACTGCACCCGGGCCCCCGGCCTTCCCGACGCCATTTCTGGTTAGTGCTGGCTGTAGGTTTGCAATCGCAATAGCGATCATCGCATTACAAGCGCCTCTCGACCTATGAGCGCATACCCGGGGCCCACGATGCTGCTTCTGACGATTTTCAGGTTTAGCCTGGGAGAGCCGGATCGAGGGTTTGCAGCCGCTTGAGAGCTGCAACCAATGTCCCCGGCGCCACTGGCTTCATGCAGCACTCAGCGCCGGGGAACGTGTTCGTTATGTCGCCCTTCACGAGGTGGCCCGAGTGAAAGACGATGCCGACGCCCATTTGTTTGAGCTGATCTGCGACCGGAAAGACCTCACCGTCTGCTAAGCGCACATCGAGCACCGCAAGGTCGGGCTTCATTAAAGCCAACGCCGACATGGCTTTAGAGACCGAGGGGTAAGACCCGACGACGTCGAATCCGGCATCCTCAATGGTCATCTGGAGGTCGAGGGCCACGAGCGCCTCATCTTCACAAATCAGAACTTTGGTCATTGCGGGCGCTCTCTCTCAATGCTCGACATATTGTGTCTCATAAGCCGACAGCCCTGCGTTTGGTTCCCAATTATGTTGATCGCAGGCCTAAATTTTCAGAGAGTTGTAGACCGCCATCAGCTCTGCGCCCATAGGGCGGGCCACCGAAGCGAACGCGAAGCGACTTTCCCGGAAGTCTGATCCACGAACCTGACGGCGAATGCGATGCCCCTCGGCACACGGAACACCGGCAGTTCGACAGCCCGCCAAGAGACCTCTGGGCTGGACCGGACATCGCATTCCAATCAGAACTAGCCTGCCTCCCCTCCTAGGGTCAGGACCCATTGATTTGGTTGGACGAGCGTGATTCACCGTTCGAAAACGAGCGGTGAACATGTCTGATCTTTTTTGGCTGAGCGA
>NZ_JBSWYX010000032.1:0-39437 GCF_056161345.1 Salipiger sp. ABF4_146
CATGCTCATGTCTGCTCGGGTCTCGATCGAGCAATGGCATAGCTTCCTCGAGGACTTCGTGGACGACCCCGACATCATCGAACGCGTCAAGGACATTCCACTGCGGTAGCTATCGGGCGCTTACACCCCTCGACGGTAGAGCTCCGTAGAATCCGCACGGTGCAGCAATCCGTTTTCGACGAGGTATCCCACCGTCTTTGCCGTGACGCGTAGCGCATGAGCGACGGAGCTGATGGAGAGATGGGCCTCACCTTCTACTTCTGCTCCGTCGGCACCATGCGCCTCGCCAGCTAAGCTTGCACCAGAGCCCTTACGAGCTGGGAAGAACTTCTTCTCGCGCTCGTATGCCTCAAGCATTCGCTGTGTGACAAAGCCGAGGGGAACGATGCTGCCATCAGCCTGGCACTGAGCGAGCCCGCG
The DNA here is from genome assembly GCF_056161345.1 of Salipiger sp. ABF4_146. Lineage (NCBI taxonomy): Bacteria > Pseudomonadati > Pseudomonadota > Alphaproteobacteria > Rhodobacterales > Roseobacteraceae > Salipiger > Salipiger sp. ABF4_146. Next base: position 421 of record NZ_JBSWYX010000032.1, read on the forward strand.
GCGCACCAAGTCCTCTGCGTTGCGCTTGGCGAAGCCCTTGAGCGGGAATGGCTTCTGTGCATTCAACGAAGCCTTTCCCTCCGACGGCACCCCCAGCACCAGCACTCCCCTTCTGACAGAGAAATGGTCGAAGACGTGCCGCCGCACGACGTCACGCAGGGGTTCGAATTCGTCACCGAGGCTCCGGCTCTTCAGCCATGTGGTCCAGGGACCGAAAAGCCGACCGAAGAAACGCCCATCCACACCCTCCTCACGCGCCATCGCAGTGAGGCAGTCTGAGAGGGCCGCAGGGCCGTCTTTCAGCACGTCGTAGCCAGAGGCGCCGAAACTCCCCCATTCGGCCTCTCTGTGCCCTGCCAGCGAAGCGTCCGGCCCCTTGGCGATGCGCAGCCCCAGCACCTCACACGCGCGGGACACCACATTGAGCTCGAGACGGTCGATCCATCGATCGCCCCGCCCCTTCAGGATGCGGTCGGTGAGATACTGCTCTAACGGGCTGTGGCCTGCGTGGATCATCGGCTGATCCACGACCCAGCCGTAGTGCTTCCGGAGCTGCGCCGAAAAATCCCTAGCATCTTTGCTAAACTTCTCTGGCGGGAGGGTCACGAGCATACAGCCATGCTCCGGGCAGCTTCTGATCGACGAGAATTTCCACTGCAGGCGGCGCGGAACACGCCACGATTCAGCTGCAGACGGCGCCTCTGCCCTTACACACTCGGGACAGACACGGACCCGCAAGCGCTGAAAGCTCTGGCGGGAGGCAAATTCGTCTCGCAGACGGAAATGCCCTTTACCAAGATGGCAGACAGACACCCGCTCCAACGCAGCCGCATCGCACCCGGCCAGCTGCGCCAATTGCCCTATCGCGACCTTCTCCCCGCGGAACAAGGGATCGATCGGAAAGGCAATGTCGCCGCAGAATCGCTGCATGGAGCTTGCCCCGCCCCTTGCCGCGAGACGGGACAGCAAAGACGATGCCGGCTCGAACGCAGCATGCGGCACAGTCAGCGGCAACTGAGGAAAGGTGTTTCCGGGGATAGCAGGGAGGCTCTTGGCCAAACGAGACTTCCGGGATCAGACAAAGGCAGGAATGTCCTGACCTTACGATCGCGAGCTCAACTGGGCAACGCCACTCCGCATTCTGGAAGTTCCGCCTGCGGGGTCAGGCATCTGACATGAAAGTCAGTTTTGCCTGACACCCCACAGGAGGGAAGTGGCGGACCGAGGAGGATTCGAACCCCCGACCCCTTGATTCGTAGTCAAGTACTCTATCCAGCTGAGCTATCGGTCCGTCTGCGGCGGGGTTTAGAGTTTGTTCGAAGGAGACGCAAGAGAGATTTTCAGAAAACTTACCAACTTACCCTAAGTCACCCGTAGGAAGCCGAATTTCGAAGCATGTGCCGCGCTCGTCCGAGCGCAGAAGCTGCAGCTTGCCGCCGTGATTCCGCACCAGCTCGGCCACGATCGCCAGACCAAGCCCCGCACCGCCTTTGCGCGCGCCGCCCTGAAACGGCTGAAAGAGGTGGTCGCGCGCCTTGGGCGGCAGACCGGGGCCGGTATCGGTCACCTCGATCACCCAATCGTCGTCCTCGGCGCGGGCCGAGACGGCAATCTCGCCCTCCTCGCCCGAGCCGGTGATCGCTTGCCGGGCATTGCGCACGAGATTCGCGATGGCACGGTAGATCTGCTCGGGATCGCCACGCACCTGCATCGAGGCAGGGATATCTTCGGAAAGACTCACCTCATGGTCGCCAATCGCCAGCCGCTCGGCCTCAAGCACCTCGCTGACCAATTCTGCAAGATTGAAGTGGGTGAGCATCGGCGCGGGTTCTTCGGCCTTGCCGAAGGCAAGCGTGGTTTCGCACAGCGACACCGCCCGGGTGATCGAGCTGACCAGCTTCGGTGCCATGCGCTTTACCGTGGGGTCCTCGGACATTTCGATGCGGTCGGTGAACAACTGCGCCGAGCTGAGGATATTGCGCAGGTCGTGGCTGACACGCGCCACTGCGCCGCCCAACTGCGCCAGCCGCTCTTTCTGGCGCAGCGATTGCGAAAGCTGCGTCTCGAGCGATTTCAGCGCCTCCTCGGCCTCGCGAATCTCGCGCACGCCAGCCTTGGGCTTGATGATCCGGCGGGCGTCCTCGGGATCCTCCGCGTAGCGCTGCATGTGCCCCACGACGCCCTTGATCGGCTTGACCAGCAGCACCCGCACCGCAAGGAACAACAGCACCGCCGTAACGATCGAGATCATCGCCGAGAACAGCAGCACGCGCAGGCCGAACTCTAGCATCGCCGCACGCAGCGGGGCGCTGTCCATCGTCACCTCGATCAGCTCGCCGCCATCGTCCTTGGGATAGCCCAGAACCCGGATCAGGCGCGGTTCGGTGTCGGCCAGCGTCACCAGCGCGTCTTTCATCATAACCAGCGGCCCCGCCTCGCGCAGGTCATAGCTGGCATCGACAGAGCCCGGCATCGGTGACGACAGCGCCAGTTCGCGGCGCTCGTCGCGCTGCAGCACCACGTTGTAGACCCCCGCGTTTTCAAGCAGCTCGGCTTCCAGCTCCGGCGCCAGAACGTCATCGGCCAGAAGCGCCAGAGACGCGATCTGCGCCCGCTCGAGGTGGTCGTTGAGAAAGTCTTGCCGGAATCGCGCCACCGAGGGCACGAAGATCAGCACTTCGGCCAACATCACGAACACCGTCGTGAGCACAAGGAAGCGGCCGGAGAGCGAATTGAACATAGAGTGCGGTCTTTGGCTTTCTTGGAGCGGTCAGGGAAGCAAGCGCTGAACTGTTCGTGTGACAGCCTTGACCGTGCGGTTTTCAAACAATCTGGGTGTGAAATAGGATCCGGCAACCCGTTTGTTAAGCTCCCCGATCGTCGGATAGGGCGCGACCATGCCCGCGACTTGGCTGATTTTCACGCCCGCCGAGAGCGCCAGCGCCCAAGTGGAGATCAGATCGCCCGCCTGCGCGGCCACGATGCTGGCCCCCACGGGCTTGCCGCGGTGCACCATAACCTTCACCAATCCGGTGGTCTCGCGTTCAGTAATGGCGCGGTCATTGTGCTGAACTGCCTCGCGCAGCACTTCCAGCTTGTCACCGTAGCGCTGCCGCGCCTCCACCTCCGTGAGCCCCACATGCGCAAGCTCGGGTTTTGTATATGTGGCGCGTGGAATATGGCCGGTTGCAGCTTTGGCTGGCAGGCCAAAAAGCGCCGAGCGGATTACGATGCCCGCGTGATATCCCGCCACATGGGTGAACTGCAGCCCCCCAGCCGCATCGCCAATGGCATAGACCTTGCGGTTGCTGGTGCGCAGCCGGTCATCCACCGCGATGCCGGTCTTGCTGGTCTCAATGCCCGCGGCCTCAAGCCCCAGCCCTTCGGTATTCGCCCGGCGCCCCGCCGCCACAAGGAGGTGTGATCCGGTCAGTCGCTTGCCGCTCTGCAGGTGCAGTTCAATGGCGCCACCGTCGCGCCGCGCTTCGCTAGCCGTTTCACCTTCGAGAATCGTCACCCCTTCGCTGCGCAGGTGATCGAGCACGATCGCCGCCATTTCCGGGTCCTCGCGGCCAAGCGCCTTGTCGCCTTCCACCACCGTGACCTGCGCGCCGAGTCGCCGGAACGCCTGCGCCATCTCCATACCAATCGGGCCGCCGCCGAGAATCAGCAGGTGCGAAGGCAGTTCTTCGAGATCCCAAAGCGTTTCGTTGGTGAGGTAAGGCACGTTCTCCAGCACCTCCACCGGCGGCACAAAAGGCGACGACCCAGTGGCCAGCACAACGCGCCTTGCTTGGATACGATACGCCCCGGCCTCGACAACGCGCTCGGAAACGAACCGTGCGTGCTCGCGGATCACCTGCACGCCCAGTCCCTCGAACCGCTCCTGCGAATCAACCGGAGCAATACGCGCGACGGCCTGCTGCACATGCGCCCGCACCCGCGGCCAATCCACGCGCGGCGGCGCCACGTCCACCCCGAAGGCCGCCGCCTGCCCCGGCGCATAGGCCTGCGCAGCGGCGGCGATCAGCGCCTTTGACGGCACGCAGCCGTAGTTGAGGCAATCACCGCCCATCTCGCCGCGCTCCACCAGCACCACCTTGGCGCCCATCTGCACGGCACCGGCTGCAACAGAGAGCCCGCCCGATCCGGCACCGATGATCAGCAGGTCGGTCTTGATGTCTTCCATGGCACTCACACTCCCTTGCGCGCGCGCCACGCGCGCAGAACGATGGGCAAGGCCGCCAGCGCGGCCAGTCCCAGCAATGGTCCAATGACCTGCGGCGCCCAGAGCAGGCTGAGGTCCGGGGTCTCGCCGCGATCAAAGACCGACCCGACGCCAACCCCGATCGAGGTGAACACCAGCGCCCCGGGTATGATGCCCAACGCCGTCGTCCACGCAAAGTTGCCAAGGCCGACACCAACCAGCGCGGGCAGAAGGTTTGCCACGAAAAACGGCACCGCCGGCACCAGCCGCAACAGCAGCAGCACGCTGATCTCATTCTCGCGCAGCGCATCGCGCAGCCGTCGCACCCTGCCCTCCGAGGCATCGATCCGAGCCGACAGCGCCTGCCCCAGCCCCGCCCGCGCCGCCAGAAATATGGCGATGGCCCCGAGGCTGGCGGCGATCACGTTGAACGCCGTCCCTGCCCAAAGCCCGAAGAGAAACCCGCCGGTGACAGAAGCGACCGCCGCCCCAGGCAGCGAAAACGCCACGATGGTCACATAAGCGGCAACGAATCCCCCGGCCATCAGCAGGTAGTTCTCGTCACGCAATTCCAGCAGCGCGGCGCGATTCTCGCTGAGCGTCTCGAAACTGATGTAGTCGCGCAGGGTCACCGCGCCGATCACCGCCACCAGCGCGATCAGCGCAAGCGGCAGATGGCGCCAGAGGCGTTTGTGGGGGCGGCTGTGAGCGCGGCCAGGAGGCGGCTTGGGGTGTGTCATGTCCCTAGAATGGCGTTTAGAACCGGCTGCGCACAGCCCAATCACGCCGCCTTGATCAGCGGTGACGCGAATGCCCCGCATTTCCGCTTCCGCAGGCAGCATGTTACAGCCGCCCACGCGCCACCGCGGGAATTGTTGCAGCCCACATAGGATAGAGGTTTGACACGCGCCCCGGTCATGCCTATAGCACGGGCCTCGAATGACCCGGCCCGGCGAATCCGCTTTGGGCCGTCTGTGATGTAAGCTCATGCTGTCAGCGACTGGCACCTCGGGCAAGCGCCGCAGGCAGCAATGAGACCATTATGTGAGACAGGCCTCGATAGAGGCCCGACCAGACGGAGAAGAGCGCGATGAAACGCACCTTTCAGCCTTCGAACCTCGTTCGCAAGCGCCGCCACGGCTTCCGTGCCCGGATGGCGACCAAAGCCGGTCGCGCGATCCTGAACGCGCGCCGCGGTCGCGGCCGCAAGAAGCTCAGCGCCTGAGCCGAGCGCTCTGCCCATGGCGGAGCGGAAGCACACGACACCGGCCAAGGCCGCTTCGGATCAGACCGAGGCGGCCTTTGCGCTTGGCGTCCGTGCAGATGGTTCAGACGTGGCCCCAAAGATGAACAGTTCCGACACGGACAGCGACACACCCAAGCTTGAGGTGCTGCGCAAGCGCAGCGATTTCCTCGCGGCGGCGCGTGCCCGCCGCCAGCCGGTGTCATCGTTTCTGCTGCAGGCCCGCTACCGCGATGACGGCTCACCCGGCATTCGCGTTGGCTTCACCTGTTCGAAGAAGGTCGGCAACGCCGTTGCCCGCAACCGCGCCAAGCGACGGCTGCGCGAGATCGCGCGCCTGAACCTGCCGCAACTGGGCAAACCGGGCTGGGACTATGTGCTGATCGGCCGCGCCGGGCACACCGCCGAGCGCGACTTTTCGGCGCTGCAGGATGATCTGGGCTACGCGCTGCGCAAAATCCACGAGAGCGGCAACTCCGGCCCCGGGCATCCACGCAAGCCGCGCCAGAAGCGCGAGGCATGAGCCCGCTCGCCCATATCGCCGCCCTGCCCGTGCGCGCCTACCGTTTGCTCTTCTCCCCTTGGGTCGGCCACGGCTGCCGCTTCCAGCCGACCTGTTCGGCCTACGCCATGGAGGCGCTGGAAAAGCACGGCGCGTTCAAGGGGTCCTATCTGGCGATCCGCCGCATTCTGCGCTGCCACCCGCTGGGCGGGTCCGGCATCGACAACGTTCCCGACTGAGGCCGCCCATGTTCGACGACGACGCCGACGACATCCACCCGCTGTTCTACGGCGCTCCCAAAAGCACCGAGTTCAAGAAGCTGCGCAAGCGCATCGTGCAGAACACCCGCGAAGCGGTGGAACAATACGGCATGATCGAGCGCCGCGAGGATGGCACCCTGCCCAAGTGGCTGGTGTGCCTGTCGGGTGGCAAGGACAGCTACACGCTGCTGGCGGTGCTGCACGAACTGAAGTGGCGCGGGCTGCTGCCGGTGGAGATCCTGGCCTGCAATCTCGATCAGGGCCAGCCGGGCTTTCCGGCGACCGTGCTGCCCGAGTTCCTTGAAAAGATGCAGGTGCCGCACCGGATTGAGTACCAAGACACCTATTCCGTGGTCATGGACAAGGTCCCGCAGGGCCGCACCTATTGCGCGCTGTGCTCGCGTCTGCGCCGCGGCAACCTCTACCGCATCGCGCGCGAGGAAGGGTGTTCCGCGGTCGTGCTTGGCCATCACCGCGACGACATCCTCGAGACCTTCTTCATGAACCTCTTCCACGGCGGGCGGCTTGCCACCATGCCGCCGAAGCTGGTCAACGAAGAGGGAGACCTCTTCGTCTACCGCCCGCTCGCGCATGTGGCCGAGGTGGATTGCGAGAAATTCGCCAAGGCGATGAACTATCCGATCATTCCGTGTGATCTTTGCGGCTCGCAGGATGGCTTGCAGCGCCAGCAGGTGAAGCAAATTCTCGACGGCTGGGAAAAGAACGCCCCGGGCCGCCGTCAGGTGATGTTCAAGGCGCTGACCAACATCCGCCCGTCGCACATGATGGACCCCAAGCTATTCGATTTCGCCGGGCTGATGCGCGACATGTCGAAACGCGCGCCCGATGCGGATGACGGAATTCCCGACCTGCGTTAAGCGAAGCCTTACCCTCATGCGCTAGGCCTGTCCCCATCTCAGACGATGCAGGGGGCGGGCCATGCCACCGGATATCTCTCGGAAAATCGCGCAGGCTCAGACCTGGCTGCACCGTTGGTCGCGGGGGCCTTACATGCTGGCCTTCATCCCGGCGCTGTCGCTCGCAGCCTTCTGGCTTGGCGGCGAACTGGCGCTGCTGGGTGTCGCGCTTACCGTGCCACTGGTCTACGGGCTGATCGGCAACACCGAACCGTCCGGACACAGGGCGGCGCGCCGCCGCGCTGGTCAGGATCTGGTCAGCATGGCCGCCGCGCAGGATTTCGCCCAGCACAGCTTTCAGCAGGCCCGCGCCGCCGAGATGCACACCGCCTGCCTGCTGCTGGAGGCCGAAGGGCTCGAGACGATCTCGCGCCGCATGGGCGAGGACGTGGCTGAAGCCCTGCGCGTTCTGCTGCTGGGCCGCCTGCGCCACGCGCTGCGCCCCGAAGACACCGCCATACGCATTGGCGACGCACGGTTCATGGTGCTCATCGCGCCCGGCCTGCGGCTCGATCTTGAAGCGCTGATCACCCTGTCGGACCGCCTGCAACGCATCCTGGAAGAGCCCGCCGTCACAGACAGCGGATTGCACTATCTGTCGGTGTCCATCGGCTTCTGCGGCTCGGCGCGACTCCGCCCCGGCGCCGATGGAGCCGACATGCTTGAGTGCGCACAGGCCGCGCTGCGCGAGGCCTCGGACAACGCGCCCTCGGCAATCAGAGCGTGGAGCGAAGGCATGCGCTCGGAGCGGCGCGCCCGCACCGAGCTTTTGGCCGAAGTGGAGGCGGCGTTGGCCAAAGGGCAGATCCAGCCTTGGTACCAACCACAACTTTGCACCTCGACCGGCGAGATCAGCGGAGTCGAAGCCCTGGTCCGCTGGATGCACCCCCAGCGCGGCATCATACCGCCCGCACAATTCCTAGAGGCGCTGCACGCCTCGGGACGCATGGACCAGCTTACCGAAACGGTACTCCACCACGGGCTAACCGCGCTGCGCGACTGGGATGCACAGGGCATCTCCATTCCCCGGGTCAGCATCAACTTTTCCGATGTCGAACTGCGCAACCAACGACTGGTGGACCGGCTGAAATGGGATCTCGACCGGTTCGGCCTGCCGGCCACCCGGCTTGGCATCGAGGTTCTGGAAACCGTCATCGCCGAAAGCCCCGAAGGCATCATCCCGCGCAATATCATGGAGCTGTCGCGTCTTGGCTGCCGCGTCGACCTTGACGATTTCGGCACCGGGCATGCCTCGATCGCCACCCTGCGCAGGCTCACGGTACACCGGCTGAAGATTGACCGCAGCTTCGTGGCGCGGGTCGACCGCAGCGAGGATCAGCGCCGGATGATGGCGGCAGTTCTCGGCCTTGCCGACCGGCTGGGCCTCGAGACGGTGGCCGAGGGCGTTGAAAGCAGCGGCGAACATGCACTTTTGGCCCAGCTCGGCTGCGACCACGCGCAGGGCTTCGGCATCGCCCGCCCGATGCCCGCCGCGCAGCTTGCCGAATGGGCGCAGGACCACGCCAAACGCATCGCCGCAGCGCAAAAGCTCGGGAGCGGCCACGCCTGACCCGGCATCCCGCAACACGCGGAGCCGACGCCGGACGCGCATCCCGCAGCCCCCCCACACGCCGTCGCACCGCCATCGCCGTGCAGGTGCAGCCCCGACTAACGCCACGCTTCCTCGCAGCATTAGGTCACAAAGCCCCTTGCGGGGCATGAATCAGCTTGACCTTTGGGGGTCCGCCCTGTTGAACCCGGCTTTGACTTTCCAAGGACAGGTGGCAGTCTCTCGCATGGACAATCAGAACAAGAATCTGCTCATCGCCACGGCGCTGAGCTTCGTCGTGATCCTCGTCTGGTTCCTCCTCTTCCCGCCGCCCGAAGCGACGGTGGACGAGACGGCCCAGACGACCGAGCAGACCGCCCCGTCGGCTGATGGCGTCAGCACGCCGGCGGCGGACGGCACCGGACAAACCGCGCCCGCCGCGGGCAGCGCTCCGGCCGAGGCGGCGCTCGAAACCGCGCGGGTCGAGATCGACGCCCCGGCTCTGATCGGTTCGATCGCCCTCACCGGCGGCCGCATCGATGACCTGAGCCTGCGCGACTACCACGAAACCAATGACGAGAGCTCGCCGGAGGTGCAGCTGCTCGCGCCCGTGGGCAGCGCCAACCCCTACTATGCGGTCTACGGCTGGGCGCCCGGCAGCGGGCTGCAGGCCGGCGACGTGCCCGGCCCCAACACCGAGTGGACCGTCGAAGAGGGCGAGACACTCGATGTGGACGCCCCGGTCACCCTGCGCTGGGACAGCCCCTCGGGCCTGATCTTCCGCCGCACTTTCGCGGTGGATGAGCAGTTCATGTTCGACGTGACCCAATCGGTCGAGAACCCCACCGATACCGAGGTTGCCGCTGCGCCCTACGGCATCCTCGCGCGCCACGGTGAGCCGTCGGATCTGAAGAACTTCTTCGTTCTGCACGAGGGCGCCATCGCGATGACCGACGGCACGCTCGACGAGAACAAATACAAGCACATCCGCGATTTCGACACCGTCCCCAGCGCCGGCGCGCAGGCCGAGGTCTATCAGGTGTCCGAGAGCGGCTGGATCGGCTTCACCGAGCACTACTGGGAAACCGTGCTGATCCCCGACAGCGGCACCGGCTTCCGTCAGGCGATCAAGTACAACGAAGCGCGTGACATCTATCAGGCCGAGGTGGTCATGCCGACGCAGACCATCGCGGCTGGCGCCACCGCCGAGGTGTCGACCCGCATGTTCTCGGGCGCCAAGGTCTGGGAAGTGATCAACGAGTATCAGGATCAGGGCGTCGACCGTTTTGTCGACAGCATCGACTGGGGCTGGTTCTTCTTCCTGACCAAGCCGATCTTCTGGCTTCTGCACCACATCCACCAGCTGATCGGGAACATGGGTCTGTCGATCATCGGCCTAACCATCCTGCTGAAAGCGATCCTCTTCCCGCTGGCGTATAAGTCCTACGTCTCGATGGCGAAGATGAAGGAACTGCAGCCGCAGATGGAAGAGATGAAGAAGAAGGCGGGCGATGACCGTCAGAAGCTTCAGCAGGAGATGATGGCGCTCTACAAGCGCGAGAAGGTCAACCCGGCCTCGGGCTGCCTGCCGATCCTGCTGCAGATCCCGATCTTCTTCTCGCTCTACAAGGTGATCTTCGTCGCGTTCGAGCTGCGGCACGCGCCCTTCTTCGGCCCGTTCCAGGATCTCTCGGCACCTGACCCCACCTCGATCTTCAACCTGTTCGGCGCGCTGCCTTGGGCCGCTCCCGAACCGGGCAGCACGCTGGCGATGATCTTCATCGGTATCCTGCCGATCCTGCTGGGCATCTCGATGTTCCTGCAGCAGAAGCTGAACCCGGCGCCCACCGACCCGGCGCAGAAGATGATCTTTGCCTGGATGCCGTGGGTGTTCATGTTCATGCTCGGCGGCTTCGCCTCGGGTCTGGTGCTCTACTGGATCACCAACAACACGATCACCTTCACCCAGCAGTACATCATCATGCGCAGCCACGGGGCAAAGCCTGACGTGTTCGGCAACATCAAATCCGGCTTCAAGCGCAAGCCCAAGGACGCGAAGTCGGACGGAAAATGAGCGCAAGCGTCACCCAGATCTGGCGCCACCCGATCAAGGCCCATGGCCGCGAGGCGCTGGATCGGGTGACGCTGACCGCTCATCACTGCCTGCCCTTCGACAGGGCTTGGGCAGTCGTGCATGAAAACTCTGCTGTCGACGGGTCCGAATGGGTCCGTTGCGGCAATTTCAGCCGGGGCGCCAAGGCGCCCCAGCTCATGGCCATCAGCGCTAAGCTGAACGAGGCGGCGGGCACTATCACCCTGCACCACCCGGACCGCCCCGTTCTGACCATTGATCCCGACCATGACGGCACCGCCTTTCTGGACTGGGTGCGCCCGCTGATGCCCGAGGACCGGGCGCAATCGGCGCGGCTCGTCCGGGCACAGGCGCGCGGCATGACCGACGCCGCCTTCCCCTCTATCACCCTGTGCAGCATGGGCTCGCACCGCGCGGTCGAGGCGCAGATGGGTCAGCCGCTGTCGATCCACCGCTGGCGTGGCAACATCTGGCTTGACGGGTTGGACGCTTGGGAAGAGTGGGATTGGATCGGACGTCAGGTGAAGATCGGCACTGCCGTCTTCACCGTGCGCGAACGGACCGGACGCTGCGCGGCCACCACCGCAAACCCCGAGACAGGCCAGCGCGATGCGGATACGCTGGGCGCGCTGCGGCACTGGGGGCATACGGATTTCTCGGTGCAGGCCGAAGTGACGACAGGCGGCGAGATCGCCCTGGACGACGAGGTAACCCTGCTGTGACGACCCCCCTTCCCTTCCCCATCGCCGAAGAACCAGATGACGCCGCCCGTGAGGCCGCGCGGAAGGCCTTTGCCGGTGACGTGCAATTCCTCAAGGGCGTGGTGGCCATGGACGGTCTGCCGCCCGATGACCGCCCCGAGGTATGCTTTGCCGGGCGCTCCAACGTTGGCAAATCCAGCCTGATCAACGCGCTGACCGGGCGCAAGGGCATCGCCCGCGCGTCCAATACGCCGGGCCGGACCCAAGAGATCAACTTCTTCACGCTGAACGAGAGCCACTATCTCGTCGACCTTCCGGGCTATGGTTTCGCCAATGCCCCTGTCGCGGTGGTCGAGAAGTGGCAGCGGCTGCTCAAACAGTATCTTTCCGGCCGCGTGTCACTGCGCCGCGCCTTCGTGCTGATCGACGCCCGCCATGGGGTGAAACCGGTGGACGAAGAGATCATGGGCCTGCTCGACAAATCGGCGGTGACCTTTCAGGCGGTGCTGACCAAGACCGACAAGCTGAAGGCCAAAGACCTCGACAAGATCCTGAGCCAAGTGCGCGAGAAGTTGTCGAAGCACCCCGCCGCATACCCCGAGATCGTGCTCACCAGTTCCGAAAAAGGCGATGGCATTCCCACGCTGCGCGCGATCATCAACGGACTTTCCTGAGATTCCCCTTCGCAAATCCTGACGCAGGGTCTAGGTCTTCGCGGAAAGAGAGACGTTCCCGCATCGAGGATGCACCACAAGATGAAGAAGCAGACGATGAACCGAGACTGGATCACCACCGCCCGCACTCTCAACGAAGCCCTGCCCTATCTGCAGCGCTATACGGGCGCGATCGTGGTGGTGAAGTTCGGCGGCAACGCCATGGGCGACACCGACGCCATGGCAGAGTTCGCGCGGGACATCGTGCTGATGCGTCAGGTCGGCGTGAACCCGGTGGTGGTGCACGGCGGCGGGCCGATGATCAACGACATGCTGGGCAAGCTGAACATCAAGTCCGAGTTCAAGCGCGGCAAGCGGGTCACCGATCAGGCCACCGTCGAGGTGGTCGAAATGGTGCTGACCGGGCTGGTGAACAAGCGCATTGTGCAGGCCATCATGGACGAGGGCGGCCGTGCCGTGGGCCTTTCGGGCAAGGACGATGATCTGATCGTCTGCGAGGCGGATGATCCGGAACTGGGCTTCGTCGGCCGTCCGGTCGAATGCAACGTGCAGGTGCTGCACGATCTCTTCAAGGCCGGGATCATCCCCGTGGTGGCCCCCGTCGCCACCGGCATGGACTATCTGGAAACCTTCAACGTCAACGGCGACACCGCCGCCGGTGCGCTGGCTGGCGCTTTGAAGGCCGATCGCCTGCTGCTGCTCACCGACGTTTCGGGGGTGAAGAACAAGGATGGCGAGGTTGTCACGCAGATGACCCCCGAAGAGGTCCGCGCGATGACAGCGGATGGCACGATCGCCGGCGGCATGATCCCCAAGACCGAGACCGCGCTGAAGGCGGTCGAAGAAGGCGTGCGCGCGGTGGTCATCCTCGACGGCCGTGTGCCCAACGCCTGCCTGCTGGAGCTTTTCACCGAGCATGGTGCTGGCTCGCTGATCCGCCGCGCCGATCTTGAACCGGTGCGCCCGCGCGAGTGACGCTCTCCGAAGTTGCCGCCGCAGCGCGGGCCGAAGGGCTGGCGCTGCGCGGTGCGTTTCACCCCATTGCGTGCCACGGCGTTCCCGACGGATGCGCAACGCTGCTGCTGCTTGGCCCGGACGAGCCGCGCTTTTGGCCCGTGTTCGCCGCCTCCTATGAATATCGCGATGGCGACCCGGACCCGCTGGACCGTTGGTCAAAGCGCGTGATCGGCGCGCTGGCATGCAAGTTTGGCGGGGCCGCGATTTTCCCGTCCGACGGGCCGCCCTATCCGGCGTTCCTGTCATGGGCGAAGGCCAGCGGCCTCGCCTTCACCGCCCCGCCGGGGATGCTGGTTCATGCAGAGGCTGGCCTGCTGATCAGCTACCGTGGTGCCATCGCCCTGCCGCAGCGCCTGCCTCTGCCCTTGCGCTCCGTAGCGCCGCCCTGCGACGCCTGCAGCCGTCCCTGCGAGACCGCCTGCCCGGTGGGCGCGCTCGGCTGCGGTGGCGACTATGATGTGCCAGCCTGCCTCGCGCATCTGCGCAGCCCCGAGGGTCGCGAGTGCCGTCGCCGCGGATGCCTTGTGCGCCGCGCCTGCCCTCTGTCCTCGGCGATGCAGCGGCCTCCCGAACAGGCCGCTTTCCACATGGCGAGCTTCATGGGACACTGGCCACAGGCGGAGGCTCCATCATGAAACGGCTCATTCTTATGCGGCATGCCAAATCCGATTGGTCGGTCGGAATGCCTGATCACGCCCGCCCGCTGAACGATCGGGGCCGCACCAGCGCTGCAGCGCTCGGCCATTGGCTCCGCGACGGCGGCTACCTGCCAGATCAAGTGCTTTGCTCGTCCGCCGCACGCACGCGCGAGACGCTCGATATGTTGGCCTTGGGAGAGGTGCCCACGCGCTTCGAGGACAGACTCTATCTCGCCGGGCCTGCCGCGCTGCTCAAGAGCCTGCGCGCCGCCAGCGGCGCGACCGTGCTGATGCTCGCGCACAATCCCGGCATCTGCGATTTCGCCAATGGTCTGGTTGCATGCGGCCCCAACCACCCGCGCTTCGCCGACTATCCCACCGGCGCGACGCTGGTCGCGGATTTCGACATCGGCGACTGGGCCGACGCACGTATGGGCACGGCCAGCTGCCACGCGTTCACAATCCCGCGCGAACTGGCCTGAAGGCCGGGGAACTGCCGCAGGCGCGGGATAGACGCCCAGCCGGAACGCCTACTCTAAGGTTGTGGGCTGAAAATAAAGTGGCGCCCGCGACCCCCCTCCCAAAGGATCACGAGCGCCCCTGTAGCCGGTCACGGTTTGAAGAGACCATACGATAGGTCCGGGTCAGCCAAATCAGATCGCGCATCCTCCCACGCAACGATCCGAACGCGGGCGACACTCGGACGACCTATTCGCGGATCGTCCCCTCAGGAAACCGGCACAGATTGCATCCGGTCAGCGACCGGAGGAGCCGCTGTTCGACTCCGTGTCACAGAACGTAACACAAATGATAAAAAAACGAGCCCCAAATTTCATGGGACTCGCTGAAAAAATGCAGATTTTTTAGGCGTTAGTGCCCAAGGATCTGGCTAAGGAACAACTTCGTCCGCTCATGCTGCGGATTGTTGAAGAATTCCTCGGGCTCGTTCTGTTCGACGATCTGTCCAGCGTCCATGAAGATGACCCGATTCGCGACCTGACGGGCGAATCCCATTTCGTGCGTAACGCAGAGCATGGTCATGCCCTCTTCGGCCAGTTCGACCATCGTATCGAGAACTTCCTTGATCATCTCCGGGTCGAGCGCCGAGGTCGGCTCGTCGAACAGCATGATCCGTGGCTTCATGCACAGCGAGCGGGCGATGGCCACACGCTGCTGCTGACCGCCGGAAAGCTGGCCGGGGTATTTGTGGGCCTGCTCGGGGATCTTCACTTTCTCGAGGAAGTGCATCGCAGTTTCTTCAGCCTGCTTCTTGGGGATCTTGCGAACCCAGATCGGCGCCAGCGTGCAGTTCTCGAGGATGGTCAGATGCGGGAAGAGATTGAAGTGCTGAAAGCACATGCCAACCTCGGAGCGGATCTTGTCGATGTTTTTCAGATCCGAGCTCAGCTCGATCCCGTCGACCATGATGCTGCCCGCCTGATGCTCTTCAAGACGGTTGATGCAGCGGATCATCGTCGATTTGCCCGAGCCCGAAGGCCCGGCGATGACGATCCGCTCACCGCGGTAGACGGTCAGATCGATGTCGCGCAGCACGTGGAAAGTCCCGTACCACTTGTTCATGTTGCTGATCTGGATGGCCACCTCGTCGGAGACCGTCATCTGGCTGCGATCGACTTCGCGTGTTGCAAGTTCAGACATTGGAGGTCTCCTTAACGGTGCTCTCTACGGAGCTTTTTCTCGAGGAAGAGCGAATAGCGGCCCATGCTGAAGCAGAAGATGAAGAAGCACAGACCGATAAAGACGAAGAGTTCCCAGTAGACCCCGTTCCAGTCGGTGGTCGCCCGGATCGAGTTGGACAGGCCGATGGGGTCCAGCAGGCCGATGAACACGACCAGCGTGGTGTCCTTGAACAGGCCGATGAAGGTGTTCACGATCCCCGGGATCGAGATCTTCAGCGCCTGCGGCAGGATGATCAGCCGCATCGATTTCCAATAGTCCAGACCCAGCGCATCCGCCGCCTCGTACTGGCCCTTGGGCAGTGCTGCGAGGCCACCGCGGACCACTTCCGCGATGTAGGCGGCCGAGAACAGCGTGACCATGATGATGACCCGCAGCATCAGGTCAAAGTTGGTGCCCGGCGGCAGGAAGTAGTTCAGCAGCAGCGACGCGGTGAACAGCCAGACGATCAGCGGCACACCCCGGATGATCTCGATAAAGATCACCGAGCATTTGTTGATGATGAACATGTCCGACTGACGCCCCAGCGCCAGCAGGATGCCCAGCGGCAGCGACAGCACGATGCCCGAGACACCAATGATCGTCGCCAGCATGAAGCCGCCCATGTTCTGCGTCGGCACCTGTTCCAGTGCCAGCGGCAGCACCGAGGCCAGTGCCGAGGCCAGCGGACCGGCGACGAAGAGCCAGTAAAGCACCGGCACTACAATGGCGAGGATTACCGACAGCAGAGTGCCAAGCTTCGGCGCGGCGAAGGTCATGATCGCCCAGCCGATGACGAAGCCCAAGATGGCGGCGATCGGCCCCCAGAGCGATCCGCCCCAGAGCAGCCAGAACAGCACGAACGGCGCAAGCGCCGACAGCCACAGCGCCTTGCGCGGCACCGAGCTGAACAGCACGGGTGCAACCGCAGCGAGGAACAGCAGGAACGCAAGGATCGGGCGCCAGTACAGCTCTTTGGGGAAGAAGCCGAAGATCAGCTGCGGCCAGCGTTCCGCCAGCACCGCCCAGCAAGCCACCGAAGCGTCGGCGCCGTAAAGCTCGTCGCGGATGGCCCGGCATTCGCTGAGGCTGGACGCATCCCAGATGCCGCGCAGCGCCCAAGGCAGCAGGTGGCTGAGCACCGCGTAGATGATCCACAGCGAAGCCAGCGTGAGCAGGATGTTGAGCCAGCCTGAGAACAGGTTCTCGCGGATCCACTTCACCGCCCCGGTCTGGGTCAGCGGCGGCTCCTGCTGGTCGAGCATCGAGTCGCGGACATAGGCGACGGTTTGTGCGTGTGTATCGCTCATGTCACCGCTCCTTCAGCTTCACAGAGGAGTTGTAGACGTTCATGACGCCCGAGATCAGCAGGCTCAGTACCAGATAGAACAGGCCCAGCAGCAGCATGCCTTCAAGCTCGCGGCCGGTCTGGTTGATGGTGATGCCGCCCAAGGTCGAGCGCACGTCCATGTAGCCCACAGCGATGGCGAGCGAGCTGTTCTTCGTGAGGTTCAGGAACTGCGAAATCAGCGGCGGGATGATGACACGCAGCGCCTGTGGCAGGATCACGAGGTTCATCGTGGTGCCCGGACGCAGACCCAAAGCATAGGCCGCTTCGGTCTGCCCCTGAGAAATGGCGAGGATGCCGCCACGCACGATCTCGGCGATAAAGGCGCCGGTGTAGAGCGACAGGGCCAGCCACAGCGCGATCAGAGAGTTGCGCAGGTGCACGCCGCCGTCAAAGTTGAAGCCGCCGAGTTCGGGTTTGTCGAGCGAGGCGCCAAGCAGCACCAGCACGACGATCACCGGCACCAGCACCGAGGCGATCTGCAGCGGCAGCGTCATCGGGCGCTTGCCCGTGGCTTCCTGAATGCGTGTCGCGCGCTTGGCCAGATATCGCGCACCGACAATCCCGGCAATCAGGACCACGAGGATCAGCAGCCAGTCCCATGCGGAGGAAGAGGGAATGACCTCTCCCTCGATCCCGCCTTCAGCGGTGTCTGCATCCCCGCTGGCTGCGGTGGATGCCGCACTGTTCTGCCCCGTCGACACGCCGCCGGTCCCACCGGTCGCGATACGGCTGGCGCCATAGGTGGTGCCAACGGTTCCGACCGTGCCCGTGCTGGTGCCCGCAGCAGCCGCCGGCGCCTCGGGCGCGGCGGTGACCACCTCGTTGCCTCCCAGCGACCGGCTGAAGACGAGGTTGGGGATATAGACGCCGCGATTGGTGATCGCGACGCTGTCGCCGGCGATCATCGACGGTCCGTCCTCGGCGCGGAACTCGCGCGGTGTGGGCATCGCCTCTGTCATCAGCGCGAAGATCAGCACGATCCACAGCAGCAGCGGCACGTTGCGGAAGCCTTCCACGTAGACCGCGGTCAGGCGCGAGACGATCCAGTTGTTCGACAGTCGAAGAACACCGGCGATCACACCTACAACCGTGGCTAGGGCACAGCCCAGCACCGCCACCAGCAAGGTGTTCAGGATGCCCACCAAGGCGGCGCGCCCGTGGCTCATCTGGTTGTTGTAGTCGATAAGCTGCTGGTTGATGTCATAGCCCGCAGGCTGGCCGAGGAACCCGAAATCGAAATCCTTGCCGAGCGCCTCGAGGTTATGGATCGTGTTGGAAATCAGCCACGACAGCAAAAGCGCAATGAGGATCATCGCCACCACTTGGATGGTCATCGATCGATAGCGCGTGTCGAAAATGAGCTGACTCAGCCGGAAGCCTCGCTCCGGCGGATCCGTCATGGTCGCCATAAATGTCTCCCCGGACATTTGCCGTGTGGGCTACTGCAGCGGTTGATCCGCTGTCCGTGCCCCACGCAAACGCGATGTTTTTCTTGTTTAGGTGGAAAGGGGCGCAGGTTTCCCTGCGCCCCTTTGCCATAGTCGATCTTAGCGGAAGGGCGGGCTGTAGAGCAGGCCGCCTTCGGTCCACTGCGCGTTCAGGCCGCGCGACAGGCCGATCGGGGTGGCTTCGCCGATGTTCTTCTCGAACAGCTCGCCGTAGTTGCCGCCCGCCATGATGGCGCGCTTGGCCCATTCAGCGTCGAGACCAAGCATAGCGCCCATCTCACCTTCGGTGCCGAGCAGACGGTTGATCTCGGGGTTGTTCGTCGGTGCCGAGGACAGCTCCGCGATGTTGGCCGAGGTCACGCCATATTCTTCGGCGGCGACCAGTGCGTTCAGCGTCCAGCGGGCGATGTCGCCCCACTCGTTGTCGCCGTGGCGAACCAGCGGGCCGAGCGGCTCTTTCGAGATGATTTCCGGCAGGATCACGTGATCGGCCGGGTTCTCGAAGGTCGCGCGGGTTGCTGCCAGGCCGGATGCGTCGGTGGTGTAAACGTCACAAGCGCCGGCAAGGTACTGCTGCTGGGCTTCGGCGTTGGTCTCGATCGGCACCGGCTCGTAGCTGATGTTGTTGGCGCGGAAGAAGTCCGCGAGGTTCAGCTCGGTGGTGGTGCCGGTCTGGATGCAGACGGTCGCGCCGTCGAGTTCCTTCGCCGAGGCGATGCCCAGCGATTTGGGTGCCATGAAGCCCTGACCGTCGTAGTAGTTCACGCCGACGAATTCGAACTTCAGGTCGACGTCACGCGACAGCGTCCAAGTGGTGTTGCGCGCCAGAACGTCGATCTCGCCGGAGGCCAGCGCGGTGAAGCGGGTCTGGCCGGTGGTCTGAGTGAACGACACCGCCATCGGGTCGCCCAGCACGGCTGCGGCGAGCGCGCGGCAGTACGCCACGTCGAAACCCTGCCACGTGTTGTTTGCGTCGGGTGCCGAGAAACCGGCCAGACCCGTCGACACACCGCACTTCAGCTCCCCGGCCGCTTTCACGTCGTCAAGGGTCGCGGCACCTGCAGCACCTGCCGCGAAGGCGGCGGCCGTCAGAGCGCCCAGAGTTACGGTTTTTTTCATGTTAACCTCTTCCTGTTGCCCGGCCCCTTGCGGACCGGCTCTTGATCCTTGCTGGATCGGTTTGCGCAGCCAGGGGCTCCCTCCCTGTGCTGGGGGGAGTTTGGGAGGAAACTTTCGGCAAGGTCAAGCCGGTGCGCCGCGAAAAAGGCATGCAAATGCCTGCATCTTACGCAACGACTCTTGAAGAGATATACGTTTAGGCAGTGCGGCAGAAAGCAAAGAAGCGATGGGCGTGAAGGAAGGCCTGTCGTTTAATTTCAGCCGCTTCCTGCGCCTCTTCATCCTCGCCCCAGAGCTCTTCCTGGAAGGTCTCGTCAAGGCGCGAGAGCGCCCAGAGTTCCTCCGCGTCATGCGCCTGCTCAGTGGCCGCGAAGCCAAGAACCAGCGAGCCAGTCAGCGCCACCAGATCGTGGAACGCAGCCAGTTCGAACGAGGTCAGCGCGTGGGTCCGCTCGGCCAAAACCCGCAGCGCCGGTTCGGGCTGCGCGCTGTGCATCAGCCCCTGCCGCGTCTCGAGCCGCGCGCCAAGCTCGCGCTCGGCCCAGTCAAGCAGCGGGTCCCACTGCGCCTTCTGACGCTCGACCAGCGGCTCGGGGCTGTCGGCGCGATAGCACAGCAGGTCGCTGTCGCCGTATTCGGCCAGCATGTTCGCCACATCCGCGTGCTGCGGCGCCACCTTGTCGATGGCGCTATTGGAGGTGCGGGTGAACGGCATGGTGCGCGGGTCGATCTTTTCGTCCTGCGCGCGCCATTCCTCGGCCATGGCCTCGGCGATGGCGCGGGTCGGCACCACCAGAGCCGCCTTACCCGGTGTGCGCAGCGGGCGCCCATCCAGATGCACGATGAAACCGCCCTCGGCCTCTTCGACCGTGGCGTCCTTATAGAAACGGCGGGGGGCCCATTCGCTCATGCGGCTTGGCTCCAGAGTTGGTCCAGCAGCGCCGGTAGCGCGCGGATGTCATCGATAATGCTGCGCGCCGACGCGAGCCGCGCGCGGTCGTGATAGCCCCAGCTGACGCCGATCCCGTGGATCCCGGCAGCCGCGGCCATGTCCATATCAAAGCTGGTGTCGCCCAGCATCACCGCGTCCCGCGCCTCGACGCCGGCCTCGGACAGCGCGGCCTGCAGCATCGCCGGATGCGGCTTTGACGGGTGATCGTCGGCGCATTGCTGCGTGACGAAAAGGGAGCGGATGCCATGCCCGTCGACCAGCTTGTCGAGGCCGCGGCGCGACTTGCCGGTGGCGATGCCCAGCAACCACTCGGGCCGCGCGTGCAGGGCCTCTAGCATCTCGCGCACATGCGGATAAAGCGGCGAACTGACCGGGGTGCCCGACTGCGCGCGCAGGCGCATGTAGGTGGCCTTATAGGCTTCGGTCATCTCGTCGATGGCAGCCGGCTCCGCCTCGGGGGCCAGCCGCGCGATGGCCACCGGCAGCGACAGGCCCACAATGCTCAGGATCTCTTCGCGCGACGGCGCCTCCAGCCCCAGCGCGGCAAAGGCGCCGCGCATCGAGGCAAGGATATCCGCCTGACTGTCGACCAGCGTGCCATCGACGTCGAAGATGATCAGCTTGAGGTTCATGTGCCCGCCGTCTCTCAGTGCAGCTCTTCGAAGGGGTCGTCGGCCGCCAGATCCTCGGTCCAGCCGAAGGTCTCCCAGCTTTGCGCCATATGATCCGGCAGCGGTGCGGTGACGGTGACCGCTTTCTTGGTGACCGGGTGCAGGAAGGTCATCGAGCGCGCGTGCAGATGCAGCTTCTTCGAGATAATACCGCCCAGCTGCGCGCCCCAGCCGTCGCCGAGGTTTTCCTGACCAGAACCGCCATATTTGCCATCACCGATGATCGGATGGCCAATCTCGGCCATATGCGCGCGCAGCTGGTGGGTGCGGCCCGTGACGGGCTCCATCGCCACCCAGCTTGCCCGCCCCGCAACGCGATAAAGCGTGGCATAGAGCGTGTGGGCGCGCTTGGCGCCGGGGGTGCTGTCGATCTCGCGCGGGTGGATGGCGCGCATTTTCTCGCCCTCGCCGCCCTTGCCGTGGCCGCCAGCCTTCACCAGCCCATACTTGATCTCGCCGAGGTAGGGCGTCGGCACGCCCGCGACCAGCGCCCAGTAGATCTTGCGCGTCTCTTTGTGCCGGATTGCGGCGGTCAGCGCCTGCGCCATCTCGCGCGTGCGCGCCAGAAGCAGTACGCCCGAGGTGTCCTTGTCGAGCCGGTGCACGAGGCGCGGCTTTTCCTCAAAGCCGAACTTCAGCGCTTCGGCGAGACCGTCCACATGGCGCGTCTGCTTGGAGCCGCCCTGCGTCGGCATGCCCGGTGGCTTGTTCAGCGCAATGATATGATCGTCTTTCCACAGCACACAGGATTGGATCAGCTTGCTGTCGGCGTCTGAAACCTTGGGCTTGGCCGGAGCCGTTTTGGCCATCTCCTCGGGCTCGGGCAGCGGCGGGACGCGCACCTGATTGCCCACCGCAAGGCGGGTCGAGGCCTTCACCCGGCCGCCATCCACGCGAATCTCGCCCTTGCGGCACATCTTCTCGATGCGGCCCTGCGGCACATGCGGGAAGTGGCGCTTCATCCAGCGGTCGAGGCGCTGATCGCCATCGCCCGGACCCACGGTCACGGTCTGTACACGGCTCATGCGAAGAAACTCCTGGTCAGCAGCAGCCCGGCGAAGAGCGCGGCAAGAGAGACAGCCACCGAAGCCGCCACATAGGCCCCCGCGACAGCGATATCACCGCGCTCGTAGAGCGTTGCGAAATCTAGGGAAAATGCGGAAAACGTGGTAAATCCCCCGAGCACGCCGGTCATCAGGAACGGCGCGAAACGGTTGGCCGAGAAATTGCCCAGCACCACCACGATGACGCCCATGGCGAAAGAGCCGAGGACATTCACCAGCAGCGTCCCCCACGGAAAGCCCTTTCCCAGCAGGCGCGCCATGGCAAGCCCGGTGAGATAGCGCCCGCTGGCGCCCAGCGCTCCGCCGAGCGCGACCTGTAAAACCGTGAGGATCATGCGGGCGGAAATGTCCTGCGCGTGGGGAATTGTCAAGTTTCGGGGGCCGCGGCGCTCTGCCTCTGCCGTGCGATCAGGGGGCGCTGCCCCCTCGGCGCGGCGCGCCTCACCCCCGGGATATTTCCGTCTAGACGAAGATCAGCGTTTTCGGTCGCCGCGCAGCCTCTCGAAATACTCGACGCGCTTCTTCAGGTCGCGCTCGAAGCCGCGCTCCACCGGCGCGTAGTACCTGCCGCGGTCCATATCCTCGGGGAAGTAATCCTGTCCGGAGAAGCCGTCCTCGGCATCGTGGTCGTAGGCATAGCCGCTGCCGTAGCCCTGATCCTTCATCATTGAGGTCGGCGCGTTCAGAATGTGCTTCGGCGGCATCAGCGAACCGGTCTGCTTGGCAGCCCGGCGGGCCGCCTTATAGGCGACGTAGGCGGCGTTCGATTTTGGTGCAAGCGCGAGGTAGATCACCGCCTGCGCCAGCGCCAGTTCGCCCTCGGGGCTGCCCAGCCGCTCGTAAGTCTGCCAACTGTCGATGCAGACCGACTGCGCCTGCGGGTCGGCAAGGCCGATGTCCTCCACCGCCATGCGGGTCAGGCGGCGGGCCAGAAAGCGCGGGTCTTCGCCGCCCTCGAGCATGCGCGCGAACCAGTAAAGAGACGCGTCGGGGTCCGAGCCGCGCACCGCCTTGTGCAGCGCCGAGATCAGGTTGTAGTGACCCTCGCCGCTCTTGTCGTATTGCGCCGCCCGCCGCATCAGCCGGGCCGACAGCGCCTCGGGACCAAGCGGCGCCTCCACCGTCCAAGCCATGATCTGTTCTATGAGGTTGAGCAGGGCGCGCCCGTCACCATCGGCCATTTCCAGCAGCGCGGCGCGCGCGGCGGGATCGAGCGGCAGCACCTTGTCCAGCTCCCGTTCGGCACGCTGCGTGAGGTGCTCCAGATCGGCCAGCCCGAGCCGCTCCAGAACCAGCACCTGCGCGCGCGAGAGCAAAGCCGCATTAAGCTCGAAGCTTGGGTTCTCGGTGGTGGCCCCCACCAGCAGGATGGTGCCGTCCTCCATATGCGGCAGGAAACCGTCCTGCTGCGCCTTGTTGAAACGATGAATCTCGTCAACGAAGAGCAGCGTACCCTGCCCGTTGGCGTGGCGGTGGCGCGCCGCCTCGAACACTTTGCGCAGTTCCGGCACGCCGGTGAAGATCGCGCTGATCTGCACGAAGTGCAGGTCGGTGGCATCGGCCAGCAACCGCGCGATGGTGGTCTTGCCCACCCCCGGAGGCCCCCAGAAGATCAGGCTCGACAGGGTGCCCGAGGCGAGCATCACTCCGAGCGGCGCCTCGGGACCGAGCACCTGGCCCTGGCCGATCACCTCGTCCAGCGCGCGCGGGCGCAGACGGTCCGCCAGCGGGCGCGGGCCGGACTGCGCGGGCTGGGTGGGCTGCGCTTTGCCGGGCGTGTCGTCGAAAAGATCGGCCATAGGTGTCGGCCCCTCCTCGGACCCTTCCGTGCGTGTCACGGGGCCCTTGTCAGCCCCGGTGTCCTCGGCCCAACGGTCAGGCCCTGAAGCGCAGCGAGATGCGACCATTGCCGCGCTGCGCGTCGATCTGGATGCGCGGCACAGCGTTCTTCAGCAGCCCGTCCACATCGCCCGGCAGTTCGACCCGATGGCCGTTGACCGCGCGGACAAGATCGCCGCGCTGCAGCCCGATCCGCGCGCCCCACGGGCCGGGATCGACAACCACCACGCCTTCGCTGCCCGAGAGCGGCAGTCCAAGCTCGGTCTGCACCGCCGGGTTGAGCCGCGCCAGCGTCAGCCCCGGCAAGACCGCCCGTTCGTCCAGCGTCACCCGCTGCTGCGGCGGATCGTCGGGCGCGGCGATCATCGCAACCTTGGCGTCTTGCTGCGTGCCGTCATGAAGATAGGTGATCCGCGCTGCATGGCCCAGCCCCGTCACCGACATCCGGTAAAGCATCTCGGCGGGCGTGTTCACCGGCTGCCCATCGACCGCGAGTACCACGTCGCCCACTTCCAGCCCGGCCTTGGCGAAGGGGCTGGCGGCGTGCAATTGCGAGATCAGCACCCCACCGGGCAGCCCCATGCCAAGGCTTTCAGAAAGGTCCGCATCGACGCTCTGCCCGGTCATCCCCGCCCAAGGCCGCTCGAACGCGGTGTTGCCCGCCTCGGCCTGCTCGACGAACTGGCGCACCAGCGCCGAGGGGATGGCGAAGCCGATGCCGTTGGAGCCGCCCGACCGGGTGAGGATCGAGGTATTCACCCCGATCAGCCGGCCCTTCACATCGATCAGCGCACCGCCCGAGTTGCCCGGATTGATCGGCGCGTCGGTCTGGATGAAATAGCCGCGGGCGTTGCCGGTGGCGGTGCCCGAGCGCGCGAGGCCTGAAACGATGCCCGAGCTGACCGTCTGGCCGACGCCGAAGGGGTTGCCGATGGCCAGCGTCAGCTCACCCACCTCCACCGAGTCGCTGTCGCGCAGCGGCAGGAACGGCATGCCCTGCGCGTCATCGAGCTTGAGGATTGCCAGATCGGCCTCCTCGTCTGACAGCAGGACCTCGGCCTCATATTCGGCGCCGGTGTTGAGCACGACACGAATGTCGGTCGCCTGCCCGACCACATGGTAGTTGGACACCACGACCCCGTCTTCGGAGAGGATCACGCCCGAGCCCAGTGAGTTCTGCACGCGCGGCCGTCCGCGAAAATCTCGGAAGAGGTTGCCGAAAAGCGGATCGCCGGCGAAGGGGCTGCGCGCCTCGACCACGCGGCTGGCATAGATATTGACCACCGCCGGCGTTGCCTGTTTCACCAGCGGCACGAAAGACAGGGATATTTCCGCCTGGCTCTGCGGCACCTTGGTCTCGGCCACGCTCTGGGCGAGCGCCGGAAGTGCGGTGAAGAAAAGGCTCAGGGCGGGAACGATCAGGATGTTTCGCAGCATTGGGCGGTCCTCCAGTACCACATGGGATATGTCGGGCAGATCCGTCGATTGCAAGTCACGCCCCGGTGCGCCGCACGTGCGCTTTGCGCGTGCCGCCCGCGACAGAGCGCGACGGAGGCTGGAAAAGTCGAGCGCGCCGTGCCAGAAGCCGCCGCGTCAGACATTGGAGTGCCTACATGCAGATCGTCTCGCTCATCGCCCGCCCCGGCACGCTGGATACCGCTCTGGTCGACAGCCTGCGCAATGCCTTCGGCGGCGGCCCGGTCACCGTGCTTTCGGACGGCGAGGCGGCGGAATTTCCGGTGGCGGCTGCGCCCGGCAACTTCGACGAGGTACGCGCGTCGCTCGCAGATCAGGCGGATGTGAACCTGCTGCCCGCCGAAGGGCGCCGCAAGAAGATGCTGCTGGCCGACATGGACAGCACGATGATCCAGCAAGAATGCATCGACGAGCTGGCCGAAGAGGCCGGCGTCGGCGCGCATGTCAAAGAGATCACCGCGCGCGCGATGAACGGCGAGCTGGACTTCGAGGGCGCGCTGACCGAGCGGGTGGCATTGCTGAAGGGCCTGCCGGAAAGCGTTATCGACAAGGTGCTCGAGACCCGCATCACGCTGATGCCCGGCGGCCCGGCGCTGGTCGCGACGATGAAGGCGAACGGGGCTTACGCTGCGCTGGTCTCGGGCGGCTTCACCGCCTTCACCGCCAAGGTGGCGGCTCAGGTGGGTTTTGACGAGAACCGCGCCAACACACTTCTGGTCGACAATGGCAAGCTCACCGGCGTGCCCGCCCGGCCCATCCTCGGGCGCGAAGCGAAGGTGCAGGCGCTGGAGGAGATCACCGCGCGCCTCGGCATTGGCGAAGACGACGTGCTGGCGGTGGGCGACGGCGCCAACGATCTGGGGATGCTGACCCGCGCGGGCTTTGGCGTGGCGCTGCATGCCAAGCCTTCGGTACAGGCGGAATGCGCGCTGCGGGTCAACCTTGGCGATTTGACCGCACTGCTGTTCCTGCAGGGCTACGCGCGCGAAGAGTTCGCGAGCTGAGGAAGCGGCGCGGGACGAGGCAGGCAGGACTAGATATGGAGGGGCGCTGCCCCTCTTGGCCTGCGGCCAATTCACCCCGGCGTATTTTGGAAGAGAAGAAGGGGGCGGCCCGCGCCTTCTGCCTCAGGCTGCGAAGAGCGTGTCGAGCGGTCTGATCTCGCCGGTCACCAGCCCGTCGAAATTGCGGACCTCGGGGTTGAGGAAGCGGTGCACATCGGGGTGCGCCGGGTCGGCCACGCCAAGCCGGACCAGCAGCGCGGCCATGACACTTTCCGCCGCACGGGTCGCGCCATCCGCGATCTTCAGCGCCACGCCGAGGCCGCGCTGCGGCAGGATGGCGACGAAATAGCCCTCGGCCCCGGTCTTGATCGCCACAGGCTCAAGCGCCGCACGCATCAGCAGGGTGCAGGCACGGCCCTCGCCCGCCACCAGATCGGGGTAGGCATACATTGCCTCGACCAGTTGCGCCCCCGCGCGGCTGAGCGCATCGCCGCGCTGCTGCGCGCTGGCGAACCATGCCATCGCCCGCGCCATCCCCGCCATCGTCGTGGCGTGATTGGGTGCCGAGCAGCCGTCGATGCCGAAGCAGGGGCTCACCGCGCCGGTCACCTGCTCGAAGGCATCGCGCACCGCCACCTGCACCGGATGCTCGGGCAGCACGTAGTCAGGCCCGGCGCCAAGATACTGGCCAAGCGTCAGGAACCCCGCGTGCTTGCCCGAGCAATTGTTGTGCACCCGGCACGGCGGCTGGCCCTCGCGGATCATCTGCAGCTTGAGGTCCTTGTCGCGGCTCGGCTGCGGACCGCAACGCAAATCCTCGTCCGCAAGCTCGAGATCGGCGAGCCACGCCTCAACCGCAGCCACATGCACCGGCGCGCCCTGATGCGAGGCGCAGGCCAGCGCCAGCTGCGGCGGCGTCAGCTGCCACGCCTCGGCAGCGCCGGAGGCGACCAGCGGCAGCGCCTGGATCATTTTCGACGAGGAGCGCGGGTAGACCACAGCCTCGGGATCGCCCCAGGCCTGCACAATGCCGCCCGAAGAATCGCAGATGACCGCGTGCCCCAGATGCAGGCTTTCCGCGAGCGGCCCGCGACGGACCTCCACCAGGGGCACGGCGGCAGTGATGGGGTCTTGACGCATGGGGTCCTCACAAACGAGCGATATTCTGCCATCGGGGCTTTCTCGCCCCGCGTGTTTCGGTCTATTGTCCCGCCGTCGAGCACGAATGGTCGCGCCGGTCAAGAGACCGGAACAGGTTGGGCGCGCGCCAGACATCTAGAGGCAAGCACGGCTGGAGGCTGCAGGTATGAAGTCAATTCTCGGTGGGGTTCTGGGCGCAGCAATGGCGCTGACCGCAACGGCGGGTCTTGCACAGGAAGAAAGCACCAACCGGGTGAACGCGATCACCGACTGGTCGGTGTTCGAAGGCAACAGCCCGCGCGAATGCTGGGCGGTGACCACCTACAAAGAAAGCGTCAACACCAAGGACGGCCGCGTCGTCTCGGTGAAGCGTGGCGACATTCTTCTGATGGTGTTCTATCGCCCCGAAGCCAACGTGATGGGCCAAGTGGCCTTCACCGGCGGCTATCCGTTCGCCAGCGGTTCGACCGTCGAGGCGAACATTTCCGGCGAGACCTACGAACTCTATACCGAGGGCGAATGGGCTTGGCCGGCCACACCGCAGGACGATGCCAAGATTATCGCGGCGATGAAACGCGGCGCCGACGCCACGCTGACCGCCCGATCGAGCCGCGGAACCCAGACCGAGGACACCTTCTCGCTGCTGGGCTTCACCGCTGCCGTCGAGGATGCCGAGACGCGCTGCACGAGCTGAGCCGCTGCGGCGCGTATTTGCAGAACGATGAAGGCCGTGTGCGCACCACAACGGCTTTCATTGTTCCCAAAATACGCCGACGCAGCATCTGAAAGGCCGTGCATCACTTGAAATGCCAGGAGCCATCCACAGATGAGCTTCACCGAGGGAACGCGCCTGCGCGTTCCCTTTGACTTTTTGCAGGCGAATCCTGTATGGAGAGGCCTTCTTTTTCCGAGGATGACGAGATGACCGCCAGCGCGCCGATCACCCAGGACGTGGTGACGATCCCCCGCAAGCAGCCCGAAGACGGCAAGGTGAACCTGATCGGGCTCACCCGTGACGCCCTGCGCGCCGCTCTGATCGAGGCGGGCACGCCCGAAAAGCAAGCAAAAATGCGGGTCGGTCAAATCTGGCAGTGGGTCTATCACTGGGGCGTCCGCGACTTTGCCGCGATGACCAACCTGTCGAAAGACTACCGCGCGCTTCTCGACGAGAAATTCACCATCTCCCTGCCCGAGATCGTCTCGAAGAACGTCTCTGTCGACGGCACGCGCAAGTATCTCGTGCGCATCGCCGGCGGGCACGAAGTCGAAGTTGTATATATCCCCGAGGAAGACCGCGGCACGCTCTGCATCTCCTCGCAGGTGGGCTGCACGCTGACCTGCTCGTTCTGCCACACCGGCACGCAGAAGCTGGTGCGCAACCTCACCGCGGGCGAGATTGTCGGTCAGGTGATGCTGGCGCGCGATGATCTGGGCGAATGGCCCGAGCCGGGCACCGGCACCGGCGAGAGCGGACCACGCCTGCTGTCGAACATCGTGCTGATGGGCATGGGCGAGCCGCTCTACAACTTCGACAACGTGCGCGACGCGATGAAAATCGCCATGGACGGCGAAGGCATCGCCCTGTCGCGGCGCCGCATCACCCTGTCGACCTCGGGCGTGGTGCCGGAGATCGCCAAATGCGCCGAAGAGATCGGCTGCCTCATGGCGGTCAGCTTTCACGCCACCACCGACGAGGTGCGTAACAAGCTGGTCCCGATCAACAAACGCTGGAACATCGAGGAACTGCTGAACGCGCTTCGTGAATATCCGCGGCTGTCGAACTCCGAACGTATCACGTTCGAGTATGTGATGCTCAAGGACGTGAACGACAGTGACGCCGACGCGCGCCGTCTGGTGAAGCTGATCTCGGGCATTCCCGCGAAGATCAACCTCATCCCGTTCAACGAATGGCCCGGCGCGCCCTACCAGCGCTCGGACTGGGAGCGGATCGAGCGTTTTGCCGACATCATCTACAAGGCCGGCTACGCCTCGCCGATCCGCACCCCACGCGGCGAAGACATCATGGCCGCCTGTGGTCAGCTGAAATCGGCCACCGAGCGGGCCCGCAAATCACGCAAGCAGATCGAAGCGGAAAGCGGCGTCGGCGGCGCGGCTTGACTTAACCGACTCAATTAATCAAGATTACCTCACCCAGCCAGTCCCGCTTTCGGGGCAGCCCGGATCGACGGCCCCTCGGGGGCGACTAGCTGGGAGAGGTTCCATGCGACACGAACGGTTCGACCGGGTGGATCTGCGCCCCGCAGAGGCGCGGGTGGTGCGGCTGCTGCGGCTCTGGCGCGATAGTGACGAGGCCACCGCGCAACTCGAGCTGCGCGACGTGCTGGGGTTCACACGCGCGCGCGCTTGCCTGCGCGCTTTTGGCGATTTCGCAGAGATCCTCACCCGGCATGGCTGGCACGGGCCGCTGATCCTGCCGCTGGAGGCACAGAGCATCTCAGAGGATGAGCGCGCCATTGCCCGCTTCGTGCTCACCGCCACCGAACAGGACCGAGAGATGGCGCTGGCCGAGGCCACAATGATGGTGCTTCCTGCGCATATTCTGACACTCACCAACGCCGCGGAGCGAGTCGGCTTGCCGCTGCTGTGCGAAGAGTGCCGCACGCGTCTCGGCTGTCCGCTCAACTGAGCCCCTGCAGGCAACCGTGCCAACTGACAAGAGTCCCTTGACCTTCCAGTAACTGGAACCCCTATGTAGGCGACCGACCAGAATTGGAAGGAG
Source organism: Salipiger sp. ABF4_146 (assembly GCF_056161345.1). NCBI lineage: Bacteria > Pseudomonadati > Pseudomonadota > Alphaproteobacteria > Rhodobacterales > Roseobacteraceae > Salipiger > Salipiger sp. ABF4_146. The sequence goes on from NZ_JBSWYX010000032.1 coordinate 30,702, forward strand.
TCGCATCATGGCCGATGGAAGTCTGCGCTTCGAAGTGACGAAGATGAACTGCGGCGGCTGTGCCGGCCGCGCGCAGAAGGCGCTGGCCGGGGTCGATGGGGTGACCGACGCCTCGGTGAACCTCGCGACGAAGATGGCCCGTGTCGAGGGCAGTGCGGACGTCCCCACCCTCCGCGCAGCGTTGGATAAGGCGGGCTATCCCGCGCGCGTCTCCACGATGCGACTCGGCATCGAGGGGATGAGCTGCGCATCCTGCGCAGGCCGCGTCGAGCGAGCCCTGACGGATGTGCCGGGCGTGCTTTCGGCCAGCGTCAACCTCGCCAGCGAGACCGCCGAGGTGAAGCTGCTCGCTGGGTCCGCCGAGGCCCCTGCACTGATCCACGCGGTCGAGGGCGCGGGCTACACGGCCAGCCTCGCCAGCGACGACAGCGCCGAGCAGGAGGCGCGCAAGAGCGCGGAACAGGCCACGCTGAAACGCGACCTGATCGTCGCGGCCGCGCTGACCGCGCCGGTGTTCCTGATGGAGATGGGCGGGCATTTCATTCCCGGTGTGCACAATCTGATCGCGTCCACCATCGGCACGACCACCTCCTGGCTGATCCAGTTCGTGCTGGTCACCGCGGTGCTGGTCTGGCCCGGGCGGCGCTTCTACCAGATCGGCCTGCCGCTGCTGCTCAAGGGCGCGCCGGACATGAACTCGCTGGTGGCGCTCGGAACGCTGGCGGCGTGGCTCTATTCCACCGTGGCGCTCTTCCTGCCCGGGCTGCTGCCCGAGGGCACGCGCGCGGTCTATTTTGAGGCCGCGGCTGTGATCGTCACGCTGATCCTGCTGGGCCGCTTCCTCGAGGCGCGGGCCAAGGGCCGCACCGGGGCTGCGATCAAACGGCTGGTGGGCCTGAAACCTTCAACCGCGCGGGTCGAGCGGGATGGCGAGATCACCGAACTACCGATCGCCGAGGTGGCGCAGGACGACGTGCTGCACGTCCGTCCCGGCGAGCGCATCGCCGTGGATGGCGAGGTGCTGACCGGACGCTCCTATGTCGACGAGAGCATGATCACCGGCGAGCCGGTGCCGGTGGAGAAATCCGCAGGCGCCACGGTGGTCGGTGGCACGATGAACGGCGCCGGCGCGCTCAGCTTCCGGGCCACGGCGGTGGGCGCCGACACCATGCTGGCGCGGATCATCGCCATGGTCGAGGAGGCGCAGGGTGCCAAGCTGCCGATTCAGGCGCTGGCCGACAAGGTGGTGATCTGGTTCGTGCCCGCTGTCATGGCCGCCGCCGCGCTCACCTTCTTGGCCTGGCTGATCTTCGGCCCCTCCCCTGCCCTGACCTACGCTCTGGTCGCCGGGGTCTCGGTGCTGATCGTCGCCTGCCCCTGCGCCATGGGGCTCGCCACGCCAACCTCGATCATGGTCGGCACCGGGCGCGCCGCCGAACTGGGCGTGCTGTTCCGCAAGGGCGACGCGCTGCAGCGGCTGGAAAGCGTGGGCATCGTCGCCTTCGACAAGACCGGAACGCTGACCGAGGGCCGTCCCGAACTGGTGCGCACTACCGCGGCGCCGGGCTTCGATCAGGCGGAGGTACTGCGCCTTGCGGCCAGCGCCGAGCAAAGCTCGGAGCATCCGATTGCACGGGCGCTGGAGCGCGCCGCTGAGGGCCCCCTTCCGCAGGCCGATGAGGTCGAGGCCATAGCGGGCCACGGCCTCAGTGCCCGCGTCGAGGGGCGCCGCGTGCTGGTCGGCGCCGCCCGGCTGATGGCGCGAGAAGGGGTCGACCTTGGCCCGCTAAGCGCCGCGTACGATGCGATCGCGGGCGCCGGGCAGACGCCGGTGCTGGTGGCCATTGACGGGCAGATCGCTGGGGCTATGGCGGTGGCCGACACCGTCAAGCCGGGCGCCAAGGCGGCCATCGCCAAGCTTCACGAGATGGGGCTGAAGACCGCGATGATCACCGGCGACACGCGCGCCACCGCGCAGGCCATCGCCGGCGAACTGGGCATCGACCATGTCGAGGCCGAGGTGCTGCCCGAGGGCAAGCGCGATGCGGTGCGGGCGCTGCGCGACGCGCATGGCGCGGTGGGCTTTGTCGGCGACGGCATCAACGACGCGCCCGCGCTGGCCGAGGCAGAGGTGGGTCTTGCCATGGGCACCGGCACCGATGTCGCCATTGAGAGCGCCGACGTGGTGCTGGTCTCGGGCGATACGAAAGGCGTGGTCGAAGCGGTGCACCTGAGCCGCGCGGTGCTGCGCAACATCCGCCAGAACCTGTTCTGGGCGTTCGGCTACAACGTCGCGCTGATCCCGGTGGCGGCGGGGGTCTTCTACCCGGCCTTCGGCACGCTGCTCTCGCCGATGCTGGCGGCGGGCGCGATGGCGCTGTCGTCCGTCTTCGTCCTCAGCAACGCGCTGCGCCTGCGCAGGCTCGCCCCGGCCATGGCGCCCGAGCGCGGCGCGCGCGCTGTCCAAACGCCCAGCACTCGGGAGGCCAAGGCATGAACATCGGAGACGTCGCAGAGCGCGCCGGGCTGCCGCCCAAGACCATCCGTTATTACGAGGACATCGGCCTTGTGACGCCGCACCGCGGTGCCAATGGCTACCGCGCCTTCACCGAGCAGGACGTGCACAAGCTGGCCTTTCTGGCGCGTGCGCGGACGCTGGGATTCACCATCGAGGACTGCCGCGCGCTGCTCGCGCTCTACGAGGACGAGAGCCGCGCCAGCGCCGAGGTGAAACACATCGCCGAGGACCATCTGGCGCAAATCGATGAGAAGCTGGCCCAGCTGCAGCAGATGCGCGACACGCTGGCGCATCTGGTCCACGCCTGTCACGGCGACGACCGGCCCGATTGCCCGATCCTCAGCGATCTTGCCTCCGAAACCTAGGGCTGGGTTTCCAGCTCTAGAAGCGCCTTGCGGGTCGCCTGCCACACCGGCAGCACCGCATCGAGGCTGTCCGCGGGCAGTGCCTCGCTCGACCGGGCGCGCTCCTCCTCGGCGCGCAGCGCACCATGCAGCGCGCTGGCGCCGAACACCGCGGCCGACCCCGCAATACGGTGGACCTTTTCGGCATAGAGCGTGGGCGAGATCCCGGAGCGCAGTTGCTCCCTCAAATCACCAAGCCCGGTTTCCGTCTCGGCCACGAAGCGATCCCGCAGTGAGGCGAAAAGCTCGCCCCCCAGAGACATGGCAGCAGCGTCGAGCGCGACATCATCCAGCACCGGGGCGTCCTCCGCTGCCATGTCCGCTCCGTCGTCGGCGTCGGCCACTTCGGTGGAGGCAGGCGCGATCCCGGCGATGACCTCGGTCAGCGCCCGCCATGTGATCGGTTTGGTGAGCGTGACCCGCATGCCCGCCTCGCGGAACCGCGCAATATCGGCGGGCAGCGCGTGGGCGGTCAGCGCCACGATCGGCGTCTCGGCGTTGGGCCCGCCCCCCGCACGCAGGCGGCGCGTTGTCTCGACGCCATCAAGGCCCGGCATCGAGATATCCATCAGCACCACGTCAAAGGTCTCTTCCGCCGCGATCTTGAGACCCTCTGCGCCATCGCGCGCCTCGGTCACCGTATGACCCATCTTGCGCAGCATGGCGGTCGCCACGAGACGGTTCACCGGGTTGTCCTCGACCACCAGAACGCGCGACGGGGCCATTTCGGGGTTCTCCACCGGCACCGGGGGCGCCACATCGAGCGGGGCGCGCTCTGCCGGCAATGCGACCTGAAAGCGCGTGCCCTTGCCCGGAGCACTCTGCACCGAGACTTCGCCGCCCATGGCAGTGACCAGACGCTGTACGATCCCCAGCCCCAAACCAGTGCCCTCGGCGGCGCGCATGTAGGAGGAATCGAGCGTCACGAAATCCTCGAAGATGCGCTCCTGCTGGTCTTCGGCGATGCCGATGCCATTGTCGGACACCTCAAAGTTCAACGTCCCGGTGCGGCCCGGGCAGTCGAGCGACAGTTGAATCTCGCCGTTCTCGGTGAATTTGATCGCGTTCCCCACGAGGTTGACCAGCACCTGCCGAAGCCGCGTCGGATCGCCCATCATCAGCGGACAGTCGCCCTCTGGCAGCGAGACCTGCAGCATGTTGCCGCGCGCCGCCGCGGTAGGCCGCAGCACGTCGACCACCTCGCGCGCCAGTTCGAACGGATCGAACGGGGCCCGCGCAAAGCTGAAACGCCCGGTCTCGAGCCGCGAATGATCCAGCACGTCGTTCACATGCTGCAGCAGCACGTCCCCGGCGCGGCGCAGGATCTGCAGGTACTCGCGCTGGTCGCGGGTCAGTTCGGTCTCGGTCAGCAGTTCCAGCGCGCCGATCATGCCGTTCAGCGGGGTGCGCATTTCGTGGCTCATGATGGCGATGAAGCGGGCCTTGGCTTTCTCTCCCTCGACCGCCTTGTCGCGCGCCTCGACCAGTTCCTCTTCGGCGCTGATGTCGCGGGTGATGTCGCGGAAATAGACCGCCCGCAGGACATCGCCCTCATGCTCGGTCTCGGTCACCGAAAGTTCCATCGGATAGCGCGTGCCGTCGGCGCGCATCCCTTCGCAGCGCACCCGGCCGCGCCCGGCGTGCCGCGCAAGGCCGTGCTCGCCCGCTTCCGGGCTGCCCGGCGGGAACAGCAGGTTGGCGACGGGGCGGCCCAGCGTGAGGTCGCGGCCATGGCCCGAGATACATTCCGCCGCGCCGTTGAACTGCAGAATCCGCCCGCTGCTGTCGGTCACCACGATGCCGTCGAGCGCTGTCGAGACCACGGCCTCGAGCCGGTGGTTGGCACGCGCCCGGCGCTGCGCCTGATCGCGCGCCACATGCATCAGCTGCCAAAGCGCAACCACCCCAAGCGCCAGCGCCAGCACAAGGATCAGCGCCATTCCCGACAGCCGGACCAGCGAGTTCATCACCTTGCGCCGCTGGGTGTCCGAGGCCGCCGAAAACGCCCGCACGCCCGAAAGCGAGATCTCGCGGATCGCCAGCCGCACCGGCTCGGCACGGGCCCGCAACTCCGGTAGCGCGGCCAGAAGGTTTTCTTCGGGGCCGTCGATCAGTGGCACCGTCTCGTCGAGGAACTCTTGCACGACACGCATCGGCCCTTCGACGCTGGGCGTGTTGACGATATCGGCGTAGAGCGCGCCGCGAGAGACCGTCTGGTAACGGCTGTAGAAAATATCGAAGGCGAGGCGCATGGCCTCAGGGTCGGCATAGGCTGCGGGCCTTTCGAGATGGCTCTGCAGGCTGCCGAATTCCACCTCCATCTGGGCCAGTGACCATTGGCCATTGTCGGAGTTCGCGGTGGCCAGCCCTTGGATCTGGCGCGCGGCATCGACGGTCAGCAGCACCAGCGCCGCGAGGCACAGCACGATGAAAGGCGCGCTCAGCGCCGCCCAGCGTTTCCGGTTCGGCAGGCTGCCACCGGTGGAGGTGTCCTGCCTCTCCCTCACGGCGCGACGACGATCCGCCGAAGCTGCCAGATACTGCGGGAGAAGATGATTTCGCTGCGATAGTCGGGGTTGTCGTCATAGGGGTAGACCACCCAAAGCGGCCCCTTGTCGCGCACGCTCATCTGCGCGCCATTGCGCGCCCATGCGATGATGGGCCCGTCGGGCGCCGCGTCGCTGACGGGGATTTCAACCCAGTACTCGTTGACTGCCACCGCGCGGATGCTGCCGCCCTCGACGCCCAGTTCCTCGAACAGACGATAAAGCGATACGCCGGTGAAGGTTTGCGGCCCCTCGGTCCAGATGGTTTCGGTGGTAAAACTGGTTGTGCCAAGCGCCTCAAGCATATCCAGATCGAAATCGGCCCCCTCGGGCCCGTTGGTGACCTCGATCGGACCGTCGACGGTGAGCAGCACCTGGCCACTTGGCACACGCAACGATTGCGCCGACGCGGTGGAGGCGCAAAAAGGCCCGGAAATCAGGCATAGCAACATCAAAACCACCCAACGGTACATCTGAACCCAACCTCCTTGCGAACTTTGTTGCCGCTCAATATCATACGTTGCTGTTACCCAAGCGCAAAGACGTACCAGATTGCCAGTGTCCACACCAGTTTTCGAAACCAAGCGGTAAGACTTTTGCGCCAGAACTTGCTTGCTGCGAGCAAAGGTCTTGGCAGGAGAACTCATGCGTATTCTGGTCGCCGATGACCACGACCTCGTCCGCGAGACGATCGCCGCCTTCCTCCGCTCGGAAGGCATCGATGAGGTTTTCACCGCGGCCACGCTGGACGAAGCCATCGCGCTGGTCGAGCGCGGGCTGGCCTTCGATTTGATCCTGCTCGATTACAATATGCCGGGCATGGCGGGCCTTTCCGGGCTCGACCGCATGCGCGAGGTCAGCGTCGGTGTTCCCGTGGCCCTGCTGTCGGGCACCGCCACCGCCGATATCGCGCAGGCCGCGATCCGCTCCGGCGCCGCCGGCTTCATCCCCAAGACGCTGCCCTCCAAGACCATCGTCAGCGCCGCGCAGGTGATGGCGGCAGGCGAGGTCTTTGCCCCCTACAGCTTCATGACCCAAGCGCCGGACGGCAAGGCCGCCGAACTGACCCCACGCGAGCGCGAAGTGCTGCGCGGCCTGTGCGAGGGCAAGTCCAACAAAGAGATCGCCCGCGATCTCGACCTGCAGGAAGTGACGATCAAGCTGCATGTGAAGACGCTCAGCCGCAAGCTCGAGGCGCGCAACCGCACCCATGCCGCGATGATCGCCAAAGAGCTGAACCTGGCCTAAGCGTCAAAGCCGGGTCTTCTAGGGGCTTCGGTCAAATCCAGCGCAGGCGCCGCAGGATCAGCAGTTGCAGCCCCACCACGACGACCAGCCCGCCGCAAAACAGCCAGAAGGCCATCGGCTCGCCGGCGCCGGGCATCCCGGCGACGTTGATGCCGAAGAGGCCGGTCAGAAAGCCCAGCGGCAAGAACAGCGCCGAGAGCACCGACAGCATGTACATGTTGCGATTGAGCCGGTCCGAAAGCTGCCCGGCCAGCTCGTCGCGCACCAGCGCCATCCGTTCACGCATGGCGTCCGCGTCTTCGACGACACGCTCGATCGCGTCCAGTTCCTCTTCCATTTGGCGCAGGTCGTCCGCTTCGAGCCAATTGGGGTGGCTGGTCTGCAGCACCCGCAGCGCGTCACGCTGCGGCAGGAGGTAACGACGCAGGATGATGGCCCGGCGGCGCAGTTCGACGAGTTGCTGGCGCATCTCGTCATGCGTCTCTTCCAGAACGTCCTCTTCCAGTTGGTCCGCCTCTTCCTCGATGCCGCGCCAGAAGGACTCGATCCGGTAGGTCAGACGCTCGACCAGTTGCGAGAGGAACTCCGCGCAATCGTTCGGCCCGCCGCCCTGCTCCAGAGCCCGGGCAATGTCGTCCACCGCCCGCACCTTGCGCCGCGACAGGCTGACGATGCGCTGCTCGTCAATCCACAGGCGGATCGAGACCATGTCCTCCGGGTCCTCGCCGTCGATCGTGTTGATGCCGCGCAGGATGACGATCAGCCCATTGCCGATGCGCGTGATCCGCGGGCGGGTCTCTTCGGCCACCAGCGCGTCGATGATCGTCGGATCGAGATACGAGAGGTTCTCGATGATCCATCCGGGCGCATCCGGGTGTGAGGCGCGAAGGTGAACCCAGCCCAAGGTGTCGCTGCGCAGCACCTCGGGCGCCTCTGCGGGGGTGAGTCTGCGCCCCGCGGTCGGCCCGTCGAGGACGAATCCGGTTTCAATCAGGTCTTCGGGGCGCGGGACAAGGTTTTGCATGGCAAAAAGGTACATTGGGCACCGCAAAGGGCAAGCCCCCTCGACATGCAAAATGTCATATAAGATTCATGTACTTGCAGCATTCCCGTCACCGCATCTGCGCTCTTGTTCATTTCTGCACAGGACGTGGCTCTTTTTTGGAAACCCCGGTGTTTCCTAAGCGAATATCACGGAATTCGACGGTTTCTGTCAAACCCGCGGCTCCAACAATGCCCTTATTTTTAGCACTTTGAGAACGGGTGGGGATTGCCCCACTCACTTTCAAGTACACGCTTTCGAGATCATCCGTGAGCGCTGCCGTGATTTGATAAATGGCGCTGAAATAACGATTTATCCCTCACCCCGAAACGAAACGGGGCGCGGCGACGCCTGACGCCACCGCTGATTCAGGAGTTAAGAAGGAACGTCGTTATGAAAACTCTTATCGCATCCGCCCTCGTTGCAACCGCTGCTCTGACCGGCGTGGCTTCCGCCGCGACCGAGACCGCAGCTCCCGCACAGAAGCAGATTCTCGAGGCCGTGCCCGGTGCCGACCTGTCCGGCCTGACCACCGCCGAGATCGTCGCCGTCGCGCAGGTCATCGACCAAGCAGACGGTGCGGCGCAGAAATCCGGCACCGCCCGGGCGCTGATCGAGAGCCTGCGTTAATGTCGGCCCGCGCGGCTTACCGCGCGACCAGACATTCCGCCTGACGGGCCACGGACTTTCCGGGCCCGCCGGGCTCCCCTCCCCGGGGCATTACGTCCCACGCCCACATCCGGGTTCGACAGCTCCGCAAGAGAGCCGCGCCCATCCCACGGAAGGACCAGACAATGAAAACCCTTATCGCCTCCGCCCTCGTCGCAACCGCCGCTCTGACCGGTGTGGCCTCCGCCGCAACCGAAACCGGCGCTCCCGCCACGCAGCAGATCCTCGAAGCCGTGCCCGGCGCCGATCTGTCGGGCCTGACCACCGACGAGATCGTCGTCATCGCCCAAGCCATGGACCGCGTCGACG
>NZ_JBSWYX010000033.1:0-38159 GCF_056161345.1 Salipiger sp. ABF4_146
TTCAATGAGGTCGAGGCGGAATACGCCTCGAAGGGCGCGGCGGTAGACATTTCCGCAATGGTCGTCTTCCCAGCTTCAATGAGGCCGAGGCGGGATACGCCTCGGAAGGTTCGACGTGGTCTTCTGCCCGGCGATGGAGGAAGGCGTCTTCCCGCTTCAATGAGGCCGAGGCGCTTGCGCTCCATCACGCCGGTGATGACGGTGCTTCAATGAGGCCGAGGCGCGATACGCCTCGGAGGCTCGATCGCGAAGGGAATCTGACGCCACTCGTCGCCCTTGCTTCAATGAGGCCGAGGCGGGATGCGCCTCGGAGGGATGCGCAGGAAAACGCCAAGGCGCACGCTGACACAACGCTTCAATGAGGCCGAGGCAGAATCCGTCTCGGAGGGGGCTTTCACGTCTTTCTCTGCGCGGGCTTTCATTGCTTCGCTTCAATGAGGCCGAGGCGCGATACGCCTCGGAGGCCGCTAGGAACTCAGTTTGGGGGCCGGGGTTCGGCTTGCTTCAATGAGGCGAGACGGGATCGCCTCGGAGGGCGACTTGAGCGCGGTCGTGATCTGGCGATCTCGCATGCTTCAATGAGGCCGAGGCAGGATACGCCTCGGAGGAGGTGCTCGCTTGCGGCTTGAAAAGCCTGCCGTATTTCGGCCATGTGCGAGCGGTCGTGCCGCCGGTCTTGTCCTGATGCGGACTGAGGGCCATAAATGTCAAAAAGCGTTGTCACCATAATGGGGTGCACCGTTCGAGCGCTCCCCGGTATTTCGCCAGAACCAAACCGTTCGCGCGGCATACCAGCTCAGATGACAATAGCCTGTCTCGTTGGTGCGTCATAGGTCTTTCCTAGGGACACGACGCTGATCGATGCAGTATCCGCCGGGCCGAGATCGAGGATCAGCACATGATCCTCGTCGTGGTGGATCACCGCGTCGAGCTTTGCGCCCAGCTCGACATGCCGCCTGGTACTCAGACGGCACTGGAACAGCGAGAGTTGCAGCCAGGTGCCATGTCCCTTCATGATCCGGAACACGCGACGCCAGCGCTTCAGATCGGAGATGTCGGAGGCCACTACATAGAGGCGTTTAGCGGCCATGGGTCACCTCGGCATGTAGTGGAGCATGTCATCGATCTCGCCAGCCAGATGCCGAGCGATCAGGGGCAGTTCTGGTTGGCGAGCCATAAGAAGGGCCTCCTTGCAGGTTTTAGCAAAGAGGCCGCAGGTTGAGGCCCGAGGAATTTGGTCCGCTAGTGCCAGCTGAAGCTTGGAGAACGACCTTTTTCGGCACCGAGGCCTCGATGAATGCCGACCGTCGCCGATGGCTACATCCACGGCGAAAAGCTTCAATGAGACCGAGGCGCTATGATGCCTTCTTTAATCATCCGAGCTCTCAATCACTCCATATTCCTTAAACCCCTGAAGGCTTCGAGCGCTCCACGGAAATCTCGCGGCACCTGAGTACTCCCACACCGAACTGGCAAAGCCTCTAACAGTCCCTGCTTTCAGCCGGAGTCCCATTCAGACGCCACAAAGACGCCGCCTCCCTTCATCGCTGTTCGACCAAGGGCAATGGGGCCCGATACGGCAGTACTGAAGGTGATGCGCAAGCGGGCTCGAAGGCCACCGCGTGCTCCGACATGATGCCTCAGAACCTCGATATCGCATGGCTCAGGCAGCCCCCTGAGGCGGCATTCGGCGGCAATATCCCCCGTGAGCCATTCTAGGGGATCACCCTTGCCATGACGGCACGGCAACCAGTCCGTCACGCTGTTCCAGACGGTCGAGGTGCCAAGCAGCGGGTTCTCTCCCTCTGCTGACCGTCGCACGTCGAAGGCCCCGGCGCTTCCGGCGCGTAGCCTGTCGAACCCTTCCATGGCCTGCCCAAGCTCGCGCGCATGGTATCGATCCTCCGCCGTAGGCTCCCTGCGATCAAGCTGCCAAGGCAGGGCAATCAGCAGCTGCCGCGCGACAGGATCGACTAGGGGCGCAATGTGTGCCCGCTGACCGCTCCTGACAGGGCTTCCATCCTCGTGATGCCCGGTGAAGATCGTCGGCAGGTCGCGGCTGCCGATATGGTCCCGGACACGTGCCATGATGGCCCGCCGCGCAGCGGCAGCGAGCGCCTCGGCGTCCACGGGGCCGTCGCCGCCTAGATCGTAGAGCATCTTGGGCTCTGCCTCGCGAGCCGGCTCGAAGAGTCCCAGCCCACGATAGCGGCCATTGCCGATCAGCAGAGGTCCAGAGACGGGCTCCGCGAAGACGATCTCCACATGAGCGCTCCGCTGCTGCCTAAGGCGCTCAGGCACGGCGAAGCTTTCAGATCGGTCACCGCGGCGACGCAGCGGTTCAGGTTGTACCTTGATCTCCTGAACAGCTGCGCGGATCCCGGCATGGCGCAGGGCCTGACGCACGGCCGCAGCGGCAGCCTCTATCGCCGAGCGCCGTTCCGACCCGCGTCTGCGCGACATAGCACCTGGCAGGATCACCGGCGTCACGCTGCGCCAACGCCGCGCGCTCCGAAGGTAATGAGCCAAGACCGGATCCCGGTCCTCCGCACGCTCGAGGCGCCAGTCGAGAATTTCGCCAGTCCTGGGGTTATGGGGGGATAGCGTACCGAAGGCCCAGTCAAGATCGCGCAACGGAAGCGGGCAGCTGGCAGGTACCTCGACAAGGATCCGCCGGATCGAAGGGTCGACCTGCTCATGACCTGCCGAAGGCAGCGGGATCACCCGAATGCGCTCGGCCTTCTCCGCATCGCCAGCGCCCTGTCCCAGCACATGCCGCATGATCAGCTGCGCCTTGCCCGGTTGAGCGCTCGAGAAGCGCTCGGCGGCCTGCGTCAGGACCTGTTCTGCAATCGGGAAGGCTTGGGTCAATGGCACCGGGTGAAACGCGCCCGTACCCGCATCTCGCAATTGGTAGAGCAAGGTCCGGGCAGCAGAGTCGTACCCGATCAGGCGCGTCCGCGCCTTAGGGGGCTGGCGAAAGGCCAGCTGATGTCCAACCTTGGAGAAGCGTCCGGTGAACGCTGTATGACGCTGCTCAAGACTGACGAGTGTGCCCTTACACGGAACGGAATGGCTCTGCCCCGGCCCGGGGCGAAGCACGGCACCCGGATACCTTTCCAGCAGGCTGCGCGCCGCGTCGTTCTCCAAGGTTTCGATGCTGGCAAAGGCCGGGTCGATGCCGCGACCGAGCCTATACAGAGCCATCGCCGCATCAAGAAGCCCTTCAGGCACCACTGCGTGCTCCGGCATTTTCCAGACATAGATCAGGGGGACCTCTGCATTAAAGAGCCAGGGACGCTCCTCCTTGGCAGTGCGCACAGCAGCAACGGCCTCGGCGTACCCCCCTTTCTTCGACCCCAGCCCAGCATCCGCGTCATTGTTCGGAACCCATAGCCTGATGGCCTTGGCCTGCCGTGCTGGCGGCGCAGCGATCACCGGGGGATCGAGCTCCTCCAGCCATAACAGCCCCTCCCTGACACGCTCCGGCAATGTGGCCCCGAGCGCGGCCCCAGCAACGAGGGCTCGAAACAGGCGCGCAGGGTCCGGCGGCCAGGCGCCTTGGCCATGGTAGCGCCCGTCAAGAAAGCGTACCGACAGCAGGAGGTGACGCCCCATGGTTACGCCTTCGCCTTCAGATCCGCCTTTGCCCTCGCCTTGTCAAAGGCGACCGAGCGTGGTGCGGCGATGCCAAAGGCTTCGGCAACGGCCTGGGCGTATTCGACGGCGGTTTCGTGATTCAGTGCCAGCGCGTCGCGCTGGCCGGTGCGGGCAATAGCCTCCCAGCTTGCCGGGGTCTCGACATCGGGAACCAGCAGGCAACCCGCGCGCAGGAAGCCATCGAGGTCCGCGGTCGCCGCAACCAGCGTCAGGCCGAGAATATAACGGCGCAAAAGAGTCGCATCGTCGCTCCCCTGCAACCGGCGCAGGGCAACGAGGTTTACCGTCACCGTGCGGGTGATCGGACCGCGGGCGATGACCCCTCCATGAGTCTGCCCGGCAGGAACATGGACATAGCCGCGTTGAGCCTGCGGGCTCTTGCTGTTGCCTTCGGCCTTCTGCTTCTCGTCCTCGGTGAAGGTATCCGCTGCCGAATAGTCGATTGCCGGGGTATACTGAGCGGAACGCGTCAGCGGAGCGACATCCTCGGCCCGGATGACCGATTGCACGAGCCTCGGAAACTTCGCCTGCGTATCACGGCTGTCCCAGACCCCGAACACCAGAGAGGTCGGAGCGAGCTTCGCGATCGGCGCAGCATCGCCATGAGCCAGGAAGGTCTCGAAGGCATCGTGGGCCTGCCCTGCCAGTTCGGTCGAACGGATGATGGCATCGCCCAGCCGGTGCCCGGCTTCGAAAATCGACACTTTTCTGGTGTCGTTGCTGCCCTTGGTTGCGTAGGTGATGTCGATTTGCGGCACGAGCGCCGGAATGCGCGGGTCGACCACGTCTGCGTCTGCCTTGAAGATCGGCTCGATCCGGTTGGCCTGAGAGCCGACGCTATCGATGGTGGCAAGCTTCGTGCCATCTGGAAGCGTATCGATGCTGTAGCCTACATCGGCATAGGTCGGCGGGAAGATGACCCCGCCTTCGCCCTCTACCGGCAGCATCTTCTGGCGCAGCACCAGCGCCACCGGCCCTTTAGGGTCCGTGGCAAGCGCATCGATCTGGTCGTGGGTCAGTGCCGTCATGTCCGGGTCTCCTCGGGAATTTCTTGAACGTCAGTGATGCAGCGGGCCTGCCCCTCTTGGCCAGGCCAGCCCATGATGATGCGGAAGCGTCGCCAGGGCTGGCCGGGCACGGGACAGGTGATCCCGGTAAGCGCGGCCCTGAGTAGGCTAAGAGGGAGCGGCGTTTCGGTGCCGAGAACGCCATACTCGTAAACCAACTTGTTCGATTTCTGTGGCCGCCGAGGTCTGGCGTCGGACATGCCGATCGCTGCCAGGATCTCGACGATGGGAAACCCGGTCATGACCACGTGGCCATGTGCATTCGGGGAAAAACCTGCGTCGAGTGGGATATAGTCGCGTCGCCAGTCAAAGCGGAAGCTGCTCGATTGTGGCGCAACGAACGAAAACGGATCCTTGAAATCCACCTCTGACATCCGGGCTAGAAACTGCTGCGCATCCCTTAGAAGCGCCACCCCGGGATAGCCGCCAGAACCCGCCCAGAACTTCACGTTGTCACGCTGCGTCGCATCGGCCCAATGGCAAAGGGTCAGGCTGACTTCCCCGTGCTTCAGGACCGCCGGAAGCGTGGCAGGGCTATCAGGATCGGGAGATGGAAATGCGCTCCCCTTCGGCAAGGCATGCGTCGGTACGCCCCATTTTTCGGTTGCGTTGCCAGATCCATCCGGAACCACACTGCAAATGTCAGCCGACCGAAGAAAGCTCAGAACCTCCCTGACCGGATCTCTTTCCCCGTCCACAGAAAGCGTGAAATGCGCTTCCTCACCCCATGAGAAATGCCCTCTGGCGCTGCCGATCAGCACATCTGCAGCCTCGGCAAACCCGATACAGGCGAAGACTTGGCCAGGGTTGAACAGGTCGACCGGGATCGTTGCCTCAGCCATCGCTCACCGCCTTTCCGGGATTGGCACTAGCCTGCTGGTCCGCAGCTCTCAAGATGGCTTCCAGCCAGGCCAGCTGCCACGGTCCGTATTCCCTGCTCAGTTCGGCGAAGCGAAGCGCGGCGCGGCCCGCGACACTATCCATACCGGTCGGCGCTTTTTCAGGATGGTTTGATGAAATCAGCGGACGGGCATTGCCATGATGTGCAGCTACCAGGTGCAGAACCAGCTCCCTATGCCCGGTAGGCAGGCCCTCGTCCTTCTCCAGCGCTACGAGAGATCCGAACTCGTGCCGATAGCCATTCAGCAAAGGCCAGCGCGCGCCCTTGCCGTCGGTCTTGGCCATCGGTTCGCGCCCTGTCGCACCTGCCGCTTGCTGCCAAAGCCGGGCGCTCTTGCCGGTATCATGATGCCGTGCGGCCAGAGTCAGAGCTTCGGTGGTGGCTGCATCGAGGGCGAGGCGACCGGCAAACTCTGTAACGAGGGCCACGACATCCGCGGTGTGGGCCTCCAGCGTCTGCGGAGTCGCGCGAATGGACCTGCCGTCCTCGTCTTCGCCGGGGGCGGCACCAACGCGCTGCACGGCAAACCCTTCCCGCTCCACCCCAGCCGCGTCGATCCGCGTCACAAAAAACCGCAAGGTCTGTCCGCCCTTCGGCTTCCGGAGCCCTTCGCCATCGCCCTTGGCCAATCCTTCGAACCGCACAGCGAAGTCCGGAAAATCCCGTTTTGCGTCATCGCCGGTCGGAGGAATGGCATCAACCTTCTCGTTCAGGAAGCCATGCCCGATGATCGCCTTGCCCTTCTCCTCACGATCACAGTCGAGACCGGCCACCTCGCGTCGAAGGAGTAACGTACGTTCCGGCAGGATCCGTTCGAGCTGTTTCCATGTCCTTGTGTCGCCTTCCTCCCAGTCTGCGAAAGTGATCTCGCCCGAGAGGCTGCCATCGAATGCAAGGATCAGCCCCGCAGGTTCCGTCTGGGCGGGCAGATCGTGGCTCCCTTTGGCGCGGCGTTTTGCGAGCTGCTTGCCGCGTTTCTTCATCCAAGTCAGCACACGGTACGCATCCGTCTCGAGCAGCTCTGACGGACGCAAGGGGGCTGCCTCGAGGTAAGGTTCGAGCTGCCCTGCATCAAAACGACTGCCGCCCTCGCTGGATAGGATTGGCAAATATTGACGCCAGGCGAGACGGGTTTGCGGCTGTGCGCCTGTCTCCCAGCCACGCAGCCAGGGGCCAACCTCGGGCCGTCCGGCATGCTCGCGAAGAGAGGTCATGGCCCAGGCTTCGACCAGCGGCATGGTCAGCTCCGGGTAGAGCGGCGCCGGGGTCGAGGCCTCTGCTACCTCAGGGCGCCGCGCCAATGCGGCCAAGGCCCCAGGACCAGCCTGCAGGCTGAGTTCACCCTCCACCGGCTGAAGCAACCCGCGGGTCAGGCTTCGCCTCGACAGCTCTGCATCACCGCCTGGCGCATCCTCCCGGTCCCAAACAGTCACCGTGGCGCATTCCTGGTCGCCGCGGCGGTTCAGACGGCCAAGCCGCTGCACCATCTGATCCCACGGCACGAGATCACACAGCATGTGGTCTGCATCGAGGTCTATGCCGACCTCGCCCGCAGAGGTGGCTACGAGAAACGCGGTCTCTTCCGCCGGACATTCCTGAGGCTTCCCCTCTGCCAGAAAACCTTTCGCCTCGAGCCAATCCTGCAGCTTGTCGCGCTCGTACCCGCGCCGCTGCCCGGTCAGCAGACCGATCCCGACCGCTGTCTTTCCGGCCAGTTTCCCAAGAAAGGACGCAATCTTAACGGCGTCGTCAAAGCTCTCGCGAAAAACGAGGATGCGCGCTCCGGGGTGCGCCTCGCCCAGCGACCACGCCCGCTCTGCAAATTCTTCGGGAGTGGCTCCGGCGCGCGTCTCAACCCGCAGACTCTTGCGGGCATTAAGCCGTTTGGCCACCTCGGCCTCGGCGCATTCTTCCGCTGTCAGCCTGAAGACAGCTCCATTCTCTTCTCCCGAGGCCGCTCGCCTTGGCGCGGCCTGCGTGGCGCTGAGCGACAGAACCTTAAGGCCATCAGGAACGGTAAACTCGGCAAGCGATCTGGTCATACCCAAGAAGGGCCGTGAAAGATGCGCCTCGTCGAGCACCAACAGGCTGTCCGTCGACAGCAGCCCTGCCTGCATAGGCCGCATCCGGCGGCTCACGCCATAGCCCGAGAACAACAATCGCGAGCCGATCATGTCCACGGTGCCAATGAGGATCGCCGGTTCGGCGGGTGTCTCGAGCCATTCACGGTTGTCGGCGTACTGCCCCCGCAATGTCGAGATTGGCAAGGGGCGCGACAATCCCAGTGCGTCCTGCAGCTCAGGCAGCTTGTGCAGATTCTCACGTATCGTGTTGGCATAGTCTGTCGCTTGGTCAACGACCGTGCGCCGATCGACAACATAGATCAGACGGCGAGGCAGTGCGGCTCCTGCCGCCCGTGCAAGCAACCAGAGCGCAATGACGCTGGTCTTGCCCAAGCCCGTGGGGATGTCGATCACCTTTGGCATCTGTCCGTCGCACAGGTCATGAAACAGGCGGGACTGCCATTGAAATGGATTGTGGCCACGCTCATCGAGAGCGGTGATAGCTTTGAACGATGCTTCAAAAGCAAATTTAGACATACACCACCATCAAATACTTATGGTCACTATTCGAGATCAAAATGATCTTATCAACGATTCTTTCTTGTTCCATACACGGTTCCACCGGATGATCCGGCAAGAGCAGGACAAAGCACATGACAGCCAATCGCCCGGAAGACCTAGGGCAGTCGCAGCGCGACCGCCTGTTTTACATCGATTTTTGTGCGCTTTTTCTAGGAGTTGTCCGGCGCGCTGACATCCTCACGCGGTTCGGAATCGCAGCGGCCGCAGCCACGCGTGATCTTGCGCTCTACCGATCCATGGCGCCGGACAACCTGCTTTTTGATGGTTCGGACAAGAGCTATCGCAAATCCCCGACCTTTCAGCCCCTCTTCCTGCATGAACCCGAGCGCAGCCTGCATGCCCTGAGCGAAGGTATAGGCGACGGATCGGCGGCTGCGCCAAATGCGCATCTGAGCGTCGAGAGGCCCATGCGCCCCTCTAGCCCTTCGCTCGAGGTGATTTCTGCCGTGTCTCGAGCGATTACCGGGAGGCTGTCACTACGGATCCAATACATCTCTCTGAGCACGGGAGCCACGGATCGGGTAGTGTCTCCACACGCACTGGTCGATAGCGGACTACGTTGGCACATGCGTGCCTATGACGAACGTAGCGGCAGCTTCCGTGATTTTGTTCTCACGCGGGTCCAGAACGCTGAGGTTGGTGAGCCGGCTCCAGTCGTCGCCGAGCGGGAACAGGATGAGCAATGGATGCGGATCGTACCCATGGAGCTTGTTCCACATCCGGATCTCGAACAGCCCTCGGCGGTTGCGGCTGACTACGGCATGCAGCGCGGTGTTCTCCATCTGCGGCTACGGGCACCGCTCGTTGGGTATGTGACACAGTTCTGGGGGATCGACACTACAGCGGACCATAGTCTCGATCCGATGCGCCATCAGCTGTGGTTGCGCAACACTGGTACGCTCTATGGGGTTGAGAGCTTGGACTTCGCGCCGGGTGCTGAAAGGGAGGGGTGATCAGCTTTCGATTGCGTATGAGCCACAGAGAGCTTCCACAGAAGACCAAATCGGCTGTAAGCCGTGCGACTACCTAAAAACCAGAGATGCGCATGAGAGGCCAGCACAGAGGCTGTGTGCATACATCAGGTTAGTGTGTAGGGAGAAGCTAGGCTTAGGGAGGAGCGGGGATAGGATGCAGGTGGGTAAGGAAATGTACCCATAGCATCTGTTACCTCACCTCCTCCCCCCTCCGTCCTCACGCAAGAGCATGGTGGTCTCTATCCTCTATCCATCAGAGTGTTGTGGTGGTGCCCTTCCCCGTGATGGGAGAGGGCTGTGGTTACTCGGCAGCGATGGAGACGGGGACACCAGCCTCGCGGCTGTACTCGAGGTCAACCTTGGCGGCGAACTGGACGTTCATGGGGTACATTCCTTTGGCTGGTAACGATGCAGCTGTAGGCTGAGTGGGGGGGGGTATTTCCCCCAGAGTGTTGCCGAGTGTTAGAAGTGCACGCAGACGTCATCACGATGATTTCCCCCACGGCGATCCGGCACCCCATGACCAATTAGACGCAAAATTCATAACAATTCAGACTGACGCAAAATATTACTTGACAACACCTAATAGTCTAGTGTTTCTACGCGAAACCCCCCAATGGAAACCCCCAATGATTGCCGAGGGGGAGTTGCACGCTTATATAATCCTATATAAATATATAATCTTATACATGTAATATAAGGCGTTGCTATATAAAGTATATATACAATATATCCTCCCTTATATAATATATTTATACAACCTTTACTCTCATCTCCAATACAGGAAATCAGACAAGGAGGATATGCGAAGCGCAGCGAAGCATACTCCGACGCAGTCTGATTTCCTGTATTGGAGATGAGAGATATAAAAGATAGCTAAACTCGACTTAAACTACCTTGTCCAATTGGACGGAAGACCAACAGACAGAACTCTTCCCGACGTAAGTCGGGAAGAGTTCTGTCTGTCTAGTACCTATCCACGCAGCTAAGTGTTGCACCTGTGTACCTGTTGGACTTGCCTCCCCTGTCGTAGCCTCCGTGACAACGCATTGCAGATCCAGCTCCACCTGCCGGCCTGCAGTCTTGTTGGGGGCCTCAGGTGGCTCAGCACCCGCCTCATGGCTCACGTCTGCGCCATCTCCCAACTTGGCCATTAGGAGCCTCCTGGAACCGACCGACGAGAACACGGAAAGCTGGAACGCAGAGGTTCAGCTCCTCAGCGAGGGAAGACCGACGAGGCGCCCGACGACAAGAGCCCCTTATCGCGCCTCTCATAGTCGCCATGGTTCCGGGTCAGCTCAAGCACCCGAGACAGATGATGTGCCGGCATGCCCATGTGCATCCACGAAGAGCCACGGAGAGGCCCCCTGAGGAGTTCCTGCAAGTTTCAGCTACCTTGGGGGCCGAAAACACTGAGACGCCCGCCTGAGCGCCCTCTCCGTAACTCTCAGGGGTATCTCAGCGCACATCCCACTCTCGATTCACCTATTTCCCGAGCAAAGCAGCCATTCTCGTCGATGCTCTCTCGAGCTTCTGAAAAGTAGAAGAAGGTGTCGAGATAGAACCACGAGGAGAGCACCTAGTTGTTCTTAGGGTACTCGCCGATAGTGACGGTGGCTCCGGGCTCTAGCTTGGTCGTAACCAGATCCAGAAGGATCTCGGGGATGCTTATCGGCCCGAGGAAGTTCTACATGGCGGCAGTCGGGCTCCGTGAAATGAGTCCTCAGTCAAGAATCCATTCTAGCCTCCGTCGCAAGTGCTGCTTCTCAGGCCCTCAGAGCCAAATGTGATTCCTTGGGGTTTATAGGGTGCCTTGTCAGTTTTCCGGATATTTCAGGGGTCGTAGCTTTTAGGCGTCAACTTGAGCGGTTGAGCCAGGCTGGAGGACATCTCCGTCTGGCAAGACCGCCTTCTGTTGCTACTTTGGCCTAAAAAGATCCTAAAATCTGAGGGTAGGAAGACACCGGAGGCTGATGCTGGGATCAGTGGGTCTCTTTGCTGCCTGTCTGTGAAGAAGAACTTCGGGTGGAGCTTCTTTCGAAGCGCTCGGTGAGCCCTCAGGCGTCTCCGATCTCTAGTGTTATATGTGTTAAAGTAAGTGTTAGTAAGTTACAGCTTGCCCGCAAGTCTTTCATCGTCTTGATATGAAAGACTAAAAACCACATGCTCCGACGCTTTTGGTTCCTAGAGGGGCGAATCTTGGTTCCTAGAGGGGCGAATCTTCGGTTCCTAGAGGGGCGAATCTTGGTTCCCAAAGGGGCGAATCCAAAAACGGACTTATCCACAGGCGAGTGATCTAAAGAGGTTCCTAGATCGACGAATTTTTTTGCACATTTGGGTTCCTAGATCGACGAAAACTGGTTCCCAGAACGACGAAGTTTCTCTAGTTTGGCGCCATGGGGAATCTGCTTCCAGACCGGCATCCGAACCGAGACTTCTTTATCCTTGATGTGTCGGATGCGGCGCCCAAGGACGACATGGCGTCGATGGAACATCCAGTCTTCTCGCTGTCGGTAAAGCCCGACATGCGCGAACTCGATTATGTTTATGATGGCAAGAGGATCATCGTTGTACCTAGCGGTAAGGGGCTGGC
This sequence comes from Salipiger sp. ABF4_146, assembly GCF_056161345.1. Taxonomy (NCBI): domain Bacteria; kingdom Pseudomonadati; phylum Pseudomonadota; class Alphaproteobacteria; order Rhodobacterales; family Roseobacteraceae; genus Salipiger; species Salipiger sp. ABF4_146. The sequence goes on from NZ_JBSWYX010000033.1 coordinate 11,841, forward strand.
AACGATCATGGACAAGGATATTCTCCTCTACTGCATCAGCAAGTTGGTGCACGATCTGAATGCTGGAAACGAGATTTCGCCCTGGGTGGAGTTGAGCGCTCACGAGGTCATGGTTGCAACCAACTGGCGAACCAACCGCGAAAGCTATCAGCGCTTTGAGGACGCTTTGGATCGACTGCGAGGCACGACCATCAAGACCAACATCAAGACCGGGGATCATACCCAGATACGAGGGTTCGGTCTGATCGATGAGTACGAGATTATCCGCAAGGACGAGAGCGGGGAGGAAGGCCCGTTTGGGCGGATGACGCGGGTTCGGATCCGGGTATCAGATTGGACGTTCCGTGCCGTTCAGGGCATGGAAGTGTTGACCATCAATCCGCAGTATTTCCGGCTCCGCAGGCCGCTTGAGCGGCGTATCTACGAACTGGCACGTAAACATGTCGGCGATGGGGAGCGGCCGTTTGTGATTGGCTTGGAGAAGCTCAGGCGGAAGGTGGGTAGCAACTCTCCAGACAAGAAGTTCAAGTATTTCGTGAAGCAGATCGCAGAGGATGGGCACATCCCAGACTACAATATCGAGCTACGTGGCTCGAACGTGGCGTTCAGCGCCCAGCGACCTGGTTTCACACGGGGTCAGATGGAGATGGCACTGGGGCTGCCTACAGTGCCATCCCCAACCTTGCTTGGAAAAGCCCGCCGTGCTGCGCCTGGTTTTGACATCTACGCCCTCTATGCGGAGTGGAAAGCCTTCGCTGACAGCATGGCAGAGCCGCCTCGCAGCATGGACGCAGCGTTCTTGGGTTTCTGCAAGAAACGCGCAAAGCAAGGATAAATATCCGGTATTCTAAAAAACCGGATATTACGCCTTTTTCGGAAGGCCCTAGTACTCTGCTCCCCAACGCTGGACCGCCGCAAGCTGGAATTTCCCGGCTGTTTCACGATGACGGGCTGGTAGCGTCATCGGGATAATGCATGGCGATCGGGACGTTGTATCCGATCGCGCTGTGGGGACGATCCTCATTGTAGTGTCTACGCCAAGCTTCCAACTTTTCACGGGCGTCGACAAGGCTCATGAACCTGCTCTGCTACCCGACGCGCCCTCGGTGTCGTACCAATCCGTCCGCATTTGGTCGGAGCTGCCGACTTGTCCCCAGTTGCGGACGAGGGCCCGCTCGCCGAAGAGTCCAAGCACGCCTCTCCTAATGATAGAGGCGATCAAGTTTGAGGTTTGGTTCAACCATCGTCAAATGTATCTACCTACCCCCACATCCTTGCTGCGGTGTCATGTTCTTCTTTGCCCACGGCATCGGCGTAGATTGCCGTGGTGCTGAGCTGGGCATGCCCCATCCACTTCTCGAGCATGTGCAGCGGGATGCCGTTAACGGTCGCGTTGATCCCAAAGCCGTGGCGCAAGCCCTTCGGCCTGCGGTGCGGGGCGTCCGGGATACCCGCCTCGATCATGATCCGCTTGACGATCTGCCAGACACGCACACGGCTGAGTGGCCAGATCGGTGCGCTTACTTGTTTGCGAGATTTCTGAGCCTCCCTGAGGCCATGGGCGGTGTTGAGGATGTCAAGGTAGTCTGGCGGTACCGGCACGGCCCTGTAGACGACCCTCGTGGCTCCTGAAGCATTAAGGCTTCGAATGGTGCTTGTGCCACCAGAGAGGTTCACCCGCACCCAGATGGTACTTCGCAATAAGTATTCCGAATTTTTCGAGAAATTTCTTCCGAAATATTTTTTAGACTTTTCCGAAAAAATAGAATGCAGGCCGCGGTGCTCAAGGGCAATCTTGGATCATCAGCGAGCGAAGGGGTCTCCACATGGGACAAGAATTTACAATGAGCCGACACGCACTACGCCGCAGTCAACAACGTGGCATCACGGTACAGATGATCGAGGCCGTTCTCGAAGAGCATGATCTGGATTTTCTGGTGGGCGACGACTGTCGGGCTCTCCGCCTCAGCCGGGCTGCTGCCGCGCGGATGCGGAGACCCGAAACGCGCCAAGTTGCAGAGAAGTTACCCTCGATCGCGATCATCTGGAGTGATCGCTCTGGCCAAATCGTCACGGTGCTCCGCGATACCGGACGCCGTGCAGGCCGCCGATATCGTGGTAGAGTATAAGGAGTAATTATATGAGCAACATTATTAATCTGAACTCCGACGCCAAGTCGGCCCAGGAGATTCAATACCGCTCGGCGAAGACAGATTATGGGCAGTCCCAACGTGCGGAGGCTCTGCACCAAGAATTCGCGCGGAAGGCACGGCTTAACGAATACGATCGGGAAAAATCCGCGCGGAATCTCCATAATTTGCTCGAAGAATGGCGTACTGCTCCAGAGTTTGATCAAAAGCGTTTTCTTGAGCTTTCTGGCCTTCAGGGTAACGGTGGTACGGATTCTACGAAGAGGCTCCACACTTACACGCTCCCGGAAGAAGCGTCCGACGCGCGAAAGAAGGGGTTGGTCAAGAAGGCCAGTCAGTACCTTCCTATCGCTCAAGCCGCTGCTAAGCTGTTCGAAGTGCCTGATTACGTCATCCTGTGTCGGATCTTCCAGGGGTGTAGCATCGGGATGCTCGACGAGTCCAAAGCGAATTGGGAGGGAAAAAATTGGTCGAGCCTTGCAAATCTTTTGGAAAATATGGCCGCAGCTGTGATCAGGGATCACAATGTGGATGAGTATTTCCGCAAGGTGAACGCGACAAACGGTGCATATGATGTTCGGAACGGATCTATTAGACCTGCGCCCCGCCCACTGAATAGCATTAAGAAGGGCTATGGCTTGGCAGGCGGTGATGTCCATTACAGCGAAGTCATGCCGATTCCGTCGATCGTGGTCGGGAGGAGGCGTCAAGGAGCGCCGATTGAGGGCGCGATTGCGTTTCAGTCTGGTGAAAGACTTGAACTCGAACTGACGTTTTGGCTGGAAGTACGTCTCGCGCTTGGCCCGGTCAATTCGAGCTCAGAGAATGGCCCGCTGATAGAGGTCCGCACGATCCTGGAAGGAACGACGCGGGAGGGGGAGGTCGTGACGTTTGATAACCCGTACACCGACACGACGGACAAGATACGGACCGCGAATATTGGCGGCAGTGCGAATGCGATTCAGGGTATCGCCTTGAATGATTATGATCTTCTGCCACCCCCGGAATACCGCACCTACGGCGAGCACTCGTATTTCGCGTGGCACGAAGCAAGCCCCGCGAACCTGTGTCGATTTTTGGACCCGGAAGATCTCAAAAGAACAGGGGAGTTCCAGGCGGTTAATCGCAATTCTCGTGTCTACTTGCAGGATCCTCCTGCCAACCGGTTCGACATCGGGTCGGCAGCGGCGGTCCTGTACACCGACCTCTTAACCGGAAAGATCGAGGGGGAACTGGCTGCGGTCTGCGACGCCCTTAATAGTCAACTCGATGCCTGGAGAGCGGCGCAGGAAGAGGACATCCACAAGGGCGAAGCAGAGGCTGTCGCTCGCTGGGCCAAGGCTGGCTCGACGGACACGGCTCTCCTCGCCCGCAGGCAGGAGGATGAAGTCGACCTGTTCGACGCTGTCAATCACCTCCTGGAAACCCGGGGACTGGCGCCGATGTTTGACAGCCCCAAAGGCGACGCAAAACCCATAGCCCGCTCGGACAGGGCGGATGCCGCGAACACCGAGGACGAAAAGGAGTCCCGCGAATGACCTCGATGCCCATCCTTACCCATGCGCTCGAGCGCGACGTCGACCTTCTTCTCGTGGAGGAATTGGCATGCAATCCGGACTTCGTTTCCTGGTTGCTCCGGCAGGCGCTCGGCCGCAGTCAGTCCCTTTTGAGCAGCGAAGTTCTTCACTCGGTGCGCCGGACCTACAACCGTCGCGAGATCGACATCACGCTGCGGGCCGAGACGCGCGAGGGCGCGGTCCTGATCCTGCTCGAGAACAAGCTCGACGCAGACGAGCAACCCGACCAGGCCTTGTCCTACAAGGCAGAGGCGGAGACCTTGTCTAAGTCCGGACTCAAGGTTGTTACAGGGCTTCTATGCCCCACCGCCTATGCGGCCAGCCATCCGGCCTTCCGTGCGGATTTTGACTTCTGCCTTTCCTACGAGAATATCGAGCGTTTCTTGCTCGACCGCTCCGTCTCGACGACAGGGGAGGTCTCGGCTCGGGCGCGCTACAGGGCCGGGCTGCTCCGTCAGGCCATTGATCGGCAGCGGCGCGGCTATCAGCAGGTGATCCATCCCGGCAAGCGCGCCTTCTCGATGCGCTACGTCGAACTCCTCGAAGAAATAGCTCCGGAGCTGATCCCGGGGCCGTCGATGCTGCGCGAGAGTGCTGCGGAAAGCGTGACGATGATCTTCGCGCCTGGAACCTTGCCCGCCTGGTCATGCTTGCCGCAAATGCGCCTCGTCCATCAACTGCGCGAAGGTAACGCCAACCTCAATTTCTATAAATGGGGTGAGCGGACCGACGTGCTGGCGAGCAAAATGCAGCCCGAGCTCGAGGGCACCGGATTCCGGATCGAGGCGACGAAGAACCGCCGTAAGGGCGGTCAAGCGAGCCTCAAGGTCGTGGCAGAAACGCCGATCATCGACCAGTTCGGAGACTTCGATGCGCAGGAGACTGACATTCGCGTCGGAATTCGCGCCGCGCAAGCACTTCGGACATGGATGCTGGGGAAGGAACACAGCATCCGCGCCTGGTCTGACCTGTAAGACGCAGATCGGCAGCCGCCCGCAGTATCATATCCTCTATGACTTATGCGTCGCGACTGCACACGCAAAGCCGCCGCAGCCTCGACGTTACGGTGTGTTACGCAGCGTCCTGTGGAGGGTCACGCCACCATTGGATAGGCTCGTCGCCGAGTTCCCGGAGTGCAAGGTTTACGCGCTCCAAGGGGTTCCTGCGTTTGAAGACCTCAGCGCTCCTCGGATGGCCACTGTCGACGATGACAGATCGGTTGCAAACCGGATCGGCGGCGCAGAAGGCCTCTCTGGCGTCGCCCCCAAGGAGCAGAAAGATCATGGGCTGATCGTTTTTGGCCAGTTTCTTCAAAAGGTACTCCAGCACCGGCTTCCATAAACTTCGATGTGCAGCGAGATGTTCATCTCCGGTCCGGGTCCAGGCCGCGTTCACAAACAGAACGCCCTCTCCTGCAAGGGCATTGAAGTAGGCGCCTGGATTCGGAAGTGCGAACTTTGGCCTTCGAACCAACTGAGACCAGCCTCCAGGCCGAAACATTCCGGCATGATCAGGCTGTGTGGCCCAAGCGGCGAGCATCAAAGGCTTGAGGCTCTTTGCCAGAGCTTGCGGGGGTATTCCGGCGTTCCATCTCCCGTCTTCGAAGGCGCGTCCCGTGGCGCTTTCGATTGCCGGATAGGGGTCCTGGCCAAGAACTACGACCCGAACGTTTTCGGGCTCGATCCCGTCGAAGGCGCGCCCGACGTGCGCCTCCCGAGGTGCGCCTGGCAAGTTGTCGTTTCTGCGTCCGGGCCAGATGAGCGCATTGTCGTCGGTCTCGAGGTCCGCCGGGATTGCATCGAAGTTCGGGGCGGGGCAGTCGCGGAAGAACTCCGGCCAGCCAGAGCCCTCAGACAGGTCTGCATGCCAGTCCGCGTAGTGCTCGCGCATAAGGTTCGACAACAATGCCATGCCTCTTGTCTCCTTCGCTCTGAAGCTTCGAGCATCCTATGCGCGAAGGAAAGACGCGACGACCCTAATCTCGCAGGAGTCTCCAGTGCGCGCGATCATCATCAATTGACTTTTGAAACCACGTTGGTGATTATAATCCATACTGGAGATTATTTATCGTGTTGAATGGGTGTGTCATGCTTGGAATGGAACGACTGAAGAAGCTCAAACTGACGGTTGCGCAGACGAGCTACCTGCTCGAGCTCCCCCCCGAGCTCATCGCCGAAGCGGCGCGGGCAGAGGAAACACCGCAATGGCTCGAATACTGCTTGGCCGAAATGGAAGCTGAACACGAAGAGGACGCCGAGATCTTCGAGTATCTCCGCCTCGGGATCGAGTTTACCGGGGATTCCTGGTCCGCACAGACGGCGCGTGCGGCGGTGCCAATACTGGTCGACCAGGCACGCAAGGGGCAGATACTCAGCTATCGAGATCTGGACGCAGAGTTGCACCGTCGAGATCCCCAGCGAACTCCGACAGGAACCCTGCCGAAACTCGCGAAGCCGCTCGGTCTGCTGGGGGAGGTCGTGGACCATGTGCGGCGGGAGGCGCGGGACTCCAGTTCGCAGGTCTCCGAGAAGTATGCCCACCTCCCGCCGCTCGAGACCATTGTCGTTCGCGGAAACTCGGGCCTTCCCGGAACAGGCGCAGATGGCTTCCTGGTCAACTATCTGGACGACATGGGGGAGAGCGATGTCGAAGAGCGGATGCACGTCGAGCGGAAGGCCCTTTATCGTAAGGCCCAGGCGGACGTCTTTGCGCACGAAGACTGGGATATTCTTCTCGATCTCGTGAAAAAGACCGGCGGTGCAGGGACGTAGGGCCGGGCGAGATCGGCGCGATTGCTATCTTCGTGGAAACGGCCGCCGGTTTGTCGCGCGGTCGTTTCCGAGATGGGCATAGGCTTCACTGAGCACCGGCGGCAAAGCTCAACTTCCCATTCTCTGGGACCCGGTCCCAGACAGACCCTGGTGTCGTTTCGAGGGAATAGGTCTCGACCAGGTCCGGGTTAATATCCCGTCAGTAGCCGAGATCGATGTCTGAGGAAACGCGTCCACGGGCTTCTTGAAACGCCTGATGGAACCTCATCTCGCGTTCGCGACGCGGCACCCATTCTTTGAGTCCAAACACGTTCTGAACGCGCCAGACTATACGGATCAGAGCGCGCTGCCAGCGGGGCCGGGCTCGGAAGACAGCCACGTCGGGACGAGCCTCCCGCATGCGCTGTCGGAAGCCTTCTGTGCCATCAATCACTTCGTTCTTCCTTATGCTATGTCATGTGGGGAGAATAACATACCTCGAAGTGTCGCGCGACGCGGGCACAGCACGACACTTCAGCCCTTGCGCTCGAGCGCCTTATCGGAAGACCTGCACGGCACCTCGGATGTCATGGCGCTAAGCTCACTTTGAGACGTCCTGCTGTGCTGGCCACCACATGGCGACGCTGCACGTCAGGTGTGGCGGGCGACGCCAAGGGCCCTGCCCACCAGCGCATCTCAGGAAGCAGGGATCGGATTGCAAGCGACGTTGAACGCGAGCCGCCGGTCGTCGCCCTCGCCCACCACACCACTATAGGCTACGGTGGCCAGCGTGGTTTCGCCCCGAATGCTCAGGATTTCGCCCGGGACGAAACTACTATCGCTCTGCGTTTCCTTTCGGAAGGCGAGCTCCGCAGAAATGGCATTGTAGAACGGTGGACGCCAATTTCTGGCTCCAAAGAAGAGAGCTCAAACCCCTCGGATGCCCGGATCGTAACGTCCGGCCCGGTGCTGTAGCCCAGCTGGGCGATTTCGGTCGCCTTTGAAGCGACGTCGGCCCTCGCTAGCTGCGTGGAGACGTCGGAGGCCCGGCTGACCGCGGGTTGGAGCGCTGCACGAGTTGCTCCGCCTTGGCAAGGAACCGTTCAAGCGCGACGGAGTCAGCGGAGCCGTCGCGCAGCTCGGACAGGTCTTCGGCCATGGCGAGCCCTTCTTGCAGTCAGGCGATATGGCTTAGATCGTGCGGGTTTTGGTGAAGTCGAAACCTGCGTCCCGGAGTGTCGAGGTGAGCTTCTTTTTCGAGCGCATTGTCTTGATCGGCACCCAGAGACCGTAAAGTATCATCGGGAGGCCGATGATCCCGCCGATGCCTGTCACGCAGAGGATAAAACCAACGAACAGGAAGAGGAACGTGAAGGATATCGCCATGCCGGCTGATGCGGCCGACATGTCGATGCTTTCGGTCTCGTGGTTCCTAAAGCCCGACAGCATACGCGAGCCGGCGACCTTCGAGATCACGAAGGTGCCTTTCGATCCAGGAAAGATGTGCTTGTCCATCTTGTCGCTTACGATGACAGGGTTAGTCTGGATCTCGTCACCAGTGCCGTCTTCGACCAAGGTGATGGTCGAATACGTGGTCACTGCTTGGCCCTGTCTGCTCGTACTGATCGAGCCTGTGCCGTGTGAGGTGATTTTTCCGGTCACGGTGTGGGTTTGAAACTTTGGCATTTGAAACCTTTGTAGGTAGGTTTTTTTGAGAGTGAGAAACTTTCGGCAGCCGTAGTTACACGAAGGCGGATTTGTGCCCCACAGCGTGGAATGCGGTCTGAATCAGTTTCATGCAGGTCCTTGATAGTTTGCGGGTTTGGTGGCACCGGAGAAGAAGAACCAGAGGTATGGCCGATGAGCCCGAGAGCTCCAGCCGCCAATGCGCCTCAGGAAGCCGGGATTGGATTACAGGCCACGTTGAACGCGAGCCGCCGGTCGTCGCCCTCGCCCACCACACCACTATAGGCTACGGTGGCCAGCGTGGTTTCGCCCCGAATGCTCAGGATTTCGCCTGGGTGGAAACTACCATCGCTCTGCGTTTCCTCTCGGAAGGCGAGCTCCGCAGAAATGACATTGTCGTACGGTGGACGCCAATTTCTGGCTCCAAAGAAGAAGCGCTCGCCACAGAGCTCAAACCCCTCGTGTTCCCGGATCGTAACGTCCGGCCGGGTGCTGTAGCCCAGCTGGGCGATTTCGGTCGCCTTCGAGGCAGCGTCGGCCCTCGCCAGCTCCGCGGAGATGTCGGAGGCCCGGGTGACCGCAGGTTGGAGATCCTCGGTGCGTTGCATGAGCTGTTCCGCCTTGGCAAGGAACCCTTCGAGCGCCGCGGAGTCAGCAGAGCCGTCGCGCAGTCCCGATAGGTCTTCGGCCATGCGATCAGTCAGACTCTTGATCTCATCGGTTTTCCTGGAGAGTTCGCCCCGGATCGCGTCCGCCTGGATCTGATATTGATCCGGATAGAAGTAATCCTTGGCCATGGCGAGCCCTTCTTCGGTGAACCAGCCGAGCAGAAACACAACCGATGCCCCGGACAGTCCGAGGACCTCCTTGCGCGTTGGGGCCCGCAGCCCTTTCTTGGAGATGGCAGGCTCGGTGGTCTGGGGCTCGCTGGTCTGGGTCTCTGTCGTCATGGGTCTTCTCGGTCGGGTAAATTTGGGGGCGACCCTACGGTCTGGCCCCAGACCCGCAATGTTTCCAGTGGCTTGCAGAAAATTGTGCGGCTTCTATGCCACGCTGATCGCGCGCGCGATGTTTTTGCAAAGTCGTATCCGATAACCAGTCTTATCGGATAGTAGTGGGGACCCGGTCCTGCGAACCGAGTACGCCTGCCGTCGGTTTAAAAATTTTTGCGGCAGCGCTCTCGGAGGATCGCGCAACCGACTTACCAATAGTCTTCACCCCATCTGCTTGGTTACTTCCTGCTCCGCGCCAGCAAGGTCTCCTTCACTTTTGCCTTTACTGATCCTCTGGCGCAGAATGTGTTCGTTTGGCTCGACGACGCGGTATTTTCCGTTCTCATCGATTTTCTCGACGACTCCGATACTTCCCAGCTCAGTTAGTTTTCCATAGATTGTCGACGTTGCCATATTGCTCATCCGGCGTGGTAGAGTTGTGGCCGCTTCGTTCTTGGTAAAGCCCTTCTCGCCGTACTCGCTCAGGATCTTCGCCATTCGGAAGAGCGAACGTTGCCCTTTTGTAAGGTGATCCGCCGGCAGTGCATTCCGACTCTTTCCAGTATCGCTGCGCACAGGTGGGGTTACGTGATGGCACAGGACAGGCATTTCGTCGTGGCCTCCTTGATCAGGAGCATTCGGCGACGTGTTGAGGCTGAAGTAGAACGGAGCCGGAGGCTGCTGCATCCTCTGCTTTTCAACGTCGCAGCGAATGAACTCGGCATGAGGCGGTTTCAAACGGGCCACATGCATCACGAGATCCGGGTCGCCCGTGAGACGCGAATGACCTCGAGGTCCTCCCCCACGGTTTTTGCCCGAGTGGTGAACCAGCAGAACAGCAGCCTTAGCCTCGTTTATAAGGCGTCTACAATTCTCGATCAGGGTCCCGGTGGATTTAGCATCGTTTTCCTCGAGACCTGGATGCGTGGCCGCCAGGGTATCAACGACCAGAAGCGGCGGGCGATGGTATCCCTTTGAAATCTCTCTGAGGCGCGCCACTAAGTCGCTAACCGTCGCGGTTTTCTTGCGCGCCTGTTCTCCCAGCAACAGGTCCGGATGGCGGTCGCTGAGAAAGTGGAACGGAAGCGCTCGGGGTTTCGGGGTTCCAAAGCGAGCTTTGTTCCAGGCCCGAACTCGGCTTCGCGCCGTAATCTCTCCTTCGCCGATCCAATAGAGAACTGGCACGGCTTGGCGCATCAACTCCTCGTCCGCCGCAAGCTCTCCTGAAGAGGGCCAGTTCCCTCCAGCTGAAAGAGTCAGGGCGAGATCCAGCCCGACAAATGTCTTTCCGACACCAGGCGACCCGTAGAGCAGGCCGAGCCCTTTCTCAGGCAAAACTTTCGGAACCAACCAGGAGATCGATGGCCGGGATCCGAGGATGTCGGAATAGCTGAGAGTTTGGATCGTCATGACGCCTGCAACCGGAAGAAGGATTTCACATCCCATATGGACCCAAAGCTCTTCGGCGTTCTAGAGGGAGTGCCTAAATTTTCTATAAAAATAGAGAGATACTATATGAAATATCATCTTGTTTTACTCTAGAAAAATAAGCTTCGAAGTCTCCGTTCTGTATTATTTTTTTATGGCTACATAGTAGTACATAAGTGTGAGAATAGTAGTTCTGTGCTGCCGAACTCTAAGAAGTGAGAGTTCGGCAGCACAGAACTACGTTCATAAAAACGGACTCTCTCCATCCTACAAAATAAAGAGAGGTCCGTGACGTGGAAAACACGCTTCAAACGGCTGCGCCTAATTCCGTTCTTCTTTTCATTCAACAGACCGCGCAACAGACCGCGCGTAGAGTCCTCTACAACAAGCGCTTCGCTGCGGACGACGAGGACGTCGCACAGCGCGTCTTGATTAAAATCGTCCCGCGGTTGGTGCCGGTGCCATGTGTGCGCTCCTCGACCAACGATCAAAATGCTTGGACGGTTCGCGAAGGTGGTGGCCTCCATCCGAACTTCCTGGCGTACGTGCGCCGCTGCGCACTCAACGAAGCCTTAAGCCTTCTGCGTATCGAGCGCCGCGCCCAGAACGGCAACCGGCAGCTCATCGCAGAGGAGGTCAGCACCTCTCTCGACGAATTGTTGTCCCTGAGATCGGCACTCAGGGCTCTCAAGCCGATGGAGCGCCAACTTCTCGTCGCCAGCGCCTGCGGAGAGCTTCAGGGCTCCTCGCCCCGCGTCCGCAAAGCTCTGTCGAGAGCGCGTCGCAAGGCGCGAGACCTGGGTGCGGAAATCGCGTGATCGAGAAATCTCGGCCGGGCGTCACAAACCCGGCCGCTCAGACGTCAACAGTCTGGTCCCCCAGTCAAATACCTCCCCTTAAAAGCAAAGGATTGCTTCATGGCTCTTTTCGTTCCGCATGCCGATCTCGTCGCCCTCTTCGTAGCCAGCGGCCTCTCGACCCTCACAAGGTTCATTGGGCTTACGGGCTTTCGAGAGACAGACGACGGCCGAACCGTCAAATTTCAAATCGTCGGCGTCGACGGTGACCATGTCACCGTAACCAGTGTTGGTTCTGGCACTTCGATCAGCCATGATTTCCGACACGCAAAGATCCTTAGAGAAACCGAATGGGAGTGCCCCGAGGCGCTTCACGAAGACCTGTCCAGAACGGCAGAGGAGCGCCTGTCCCCATCTCCGGAAGTGATCGAGCAGCGAGCAATTGAGCAGCTCGACGCGGAGATGAACACGACCGGCGAAACCAACTGGATCATCGTCGCGAACTGTCTTCGGAGAGCGCCTCTCTACATGCAGAACGAAACCGAGCGCTCGCGCAAATTCGTTGCCGAGGTGTCCTACCGCTACAGAACGAGCGCCGCGTTCAGCGGGCCACAGCGCAAGTATCTCTCGGATCTTGCCGGACGCGCGCTCGGACACTGACCTCCTCGCAGTAATGGTGTGCGCCCAGAGCGCACACCCCCGGTGTTTCTTCAAGGAAGCGAATATGGCGACTTACAAGAGCTGGTCCTTCAAGGACCATGAAGCCCTCGCGCCGAACGAGTGCCTTGTCATTGATGTTGAATACGAAAAGGGCTGGAGCATGCGGAAACGCGGACTCTACGTGAACTTTAGGCTGTGGCGGCGCCTGAGGGGTGCCTTCGCGGAGATCCCAGTTCTGTCCCTTGATCCCGGAGAGCCCCGCCACAAGAATATTCTCGTCTTGGAACTGCGGAGGGCGTCGCCGGCGAAAGCAAAACGCATCGTGGCGTTCATGGACCGTCATGCGCCCAGCCTCGCCAACAATGCATTGGCCGGTGCCTGGGAGGTGGTGATTTCCACCATGGAGGAAATGGGGCCTCTATAGCGCCTCTGTGTCATGATGTGGCTAATAGGCAAAATTGCGCGCTCATCACTCTCAAGGGCGACGGTGCTCTACGGGCCTAGTAAACGTGGTCAAGCCCACAAGGCTCAGACGCCGTCCACCGCCCCCGTCACCAACTTCAGCTAAGGAAAGTGACGGGGACTAATAGTAGAGCCGAGACACATAAGGCTCAGCCTGCCCGTAGCTGATCGGGCAGGCTGCAGATCTTATCTTGGCGCTTGGTATCAGCCTGACAGGGCGCGTTCGGCAAAGGCAATGATCTCCGGATCCAGCGGAGGATGTTCCCGCACTTCGGTTGCCGCGATCAGGCGTGCCGCCGCCTGCCGGATTTCCATCGTCCGGTCATGATCAGGCACCCCAAAATCATCACCGTCCGGTTTCGCGCTATATGGTTCCTCAAGCGAGGGTTCTGGCTCCTCGAGCTCCCAGAGTTGCCGGATTTCCCGCGCTTCCCGCCTCAGCTGCATCGCGATGCTCTCAGGCTCGTCTACTTCAAAAGGAAACATGCCACCTTCGAGGCCGATGTCATCTGTGCTTAGATCGTCCTCCTCTTCGGAGAACCAGATTTCATCATCCAGGCTTCTTTCGTTGCTTGTTTGGCCCTTATCGGTCATGGCTGAAACCTTTATCGAGATGGAAGGGGTTGGGATCTGCAAGCCGCGCGAACTCAGGATCCGTTCGGTAATCGAGGCGCTCGCAGAGCATGGGCAAGCGCCCCGACAGGGCGAGCGCTTGCATGCCATGAGGCATACCGATGAGCTGCTCGAACGGCACTCCTGTCAGATCCGAGGCCGCACCAGCCGCAGCAGCGTTTGAGAGACCGAAGACGCTGAGCGCGCTGGCATTGTCGACAAATTCCCGGTGGCGTGACCCCCAGATGCCTTCGAGTTGACCGATCGACTGCCAGAAGGTCCATGTCCGTAGGCCGTAACCACGCAGCAGGGAGGCCGCGGTCAGCAGATCCTCGAGCCGGCCGATTTGCGCAGCCTCATCAACCATCAGGAGGTCGGGGATCGAGGGGCGCCGCTCCCTGCTCGCAAGTATCGAGATCAGCGAACCCAACCAGATACGCAAGAGACCTGCCTGTCCCGACAACAAATGCGGAGGGACTCGGAGATAGATGGTCATCGGAGTTCCCGCGCGGAGCGCCGCCGCGGGGATTTCGGCCCCGTGAAGGCTGCGCAGCCCGCGGGGCGAGGCAAGAAAGGCCAAGGGCTCTTGTACGCAGGTGAGCATCGAGGCGCGTGTCCGGTCAGGTGCCGCCTCGTAGAGGCTTGCAGTCTCCCGGATTACGCCACCGTAGTGGTTGCAGCGTTTCATCACCGCCAGGAACTCGGACAGCCTGCTTTCCCCACCACACCAGATCCTGGCGAGCGTCCCGAGGTGCCGGAACTCGGCTGAGAGATACGTGGCCACGAACAGGCAGGTGCCCATGATGAGCCGCCGCGCGAGGTTCTCCCAAAACGGGTCGTGCGTTCTGGTTGGGGGAACCAGCCTTGCGGCCAGAGCCGCGCACTGGTCCGGTGCCTCAGGCGAGTAGGCCCGGACCAGCGAGAGTGGATTGAGCGCCGAAGTATCATGTCTCCCAAAGGGATCCAGATGAAAGACCATCTGGCCCATCTGGCGGCGGCGGCGTTCTGTCACCGCGGATATCTCGCCCTTGGTATCATTGACGATCACGCTTCCAGGGTAGGTCAGAAGGGTCGGCAGAACCTGGGAAACCCCCTTGCCGGCCCCGGTGCCGGCGATGGTTACGAGTCCTCCGTCGCTTAGGTCATGGAGGGGTTGGGGAGCCGGGCGTGCCGTCACTTGGCGAAAGCCGATAGCGGGTGAAGGCAGGGTGGTGTCGTGGCCGAGGAAGATCCCGGGAAAGCTTTCTCGAGTAGGTTTGAGGCGGAGTTGGGGGCGTTGGGCCAATGTGCTCTCCATGCTGTCTACGAAGAAGAGACGACGCAGCCTCCGGGCGTGTGACACGAAGGCAGCGAATTTCTTGCGGCAGCGAGGATAACGACGTTGTCCTCGCTGCCGCGCCTGCTCAGCGCTCTGGTGTTCGCGGTACGCGAGCGCAAAGCAGGACGAACTGGAGCTGACAAAGCTCGGATCGGCTGAGCTGCCTTGCACGTCCCCAGTCGCTCAGTAATCCAAGCATTGCGCTTAGCCCTGGCTCGAGGGTCTGTGACCTTCCGATACCGACCTCAAATTCCGTGACCTCGGATAGGAGGCGTATCTGTTCAGAGGCTGGATCAAGCGCTACCCAAACCCGGCCCTGCAGTTCCCAGAGCCGCTGGTCTCGCGCCTCGGTTCGCCCCAGGGCCTCACCGACGACACCAAGCTCATCATGCAGCGCGTCGATGAAGGCGCGATCCTCAGTACGCTCCAGCTGATCGCGGCACATGAAATACATCGCGAAGCGACGCTGAAAGCTGCCCAGCTTTAGGCCAGCTGCTGTGTCCTTACCATCGTGACGCATTCGCACCCCCTTGCTCAGTCGGTTTCGCCAACCGCACGGGAAATGAAGCGAAGGTCGCCCTGGCTCAGGTCGTCGTTGCCCTCGAGCAGGCGTTTCGCGCGGTCCCGCACCTCG
The DNA here is from genome assembly GCF_056161345.1 of Salipiger sp. ABF4_146. Classification (NCBI taxonomy): domain Bacteria; kingdom Pseudomonadati; phylum Pseudomonadota; class Alphaproteobacteria; order Rhodobacterales; family Roseobacteraceae; genus Salipiger; species Salipiger sp. ABF4_146. The sequence goes on from NZ_JBSWYX010000033.1 coordinate 26,907, forward strand.
GTGCTTCGGGAACTGTCGTCCACTATCAGCATCAGCGTCTCGCGATCATGGACGGTCATCGCTCGGGCAGGACCGCCGCCATTCGGTGCCTTGGATGCATAGGCATCCATCCTGGCAAGGGCGGCCTCGATGTTTGCCGCTGCACGCTCACGCCCGGGCGTCGATGCCTTGGAACGGATGTCGGCGAGGGTTGCGAGCATGTTGGCACGGTTAGACATGATGAAGTCCTTTCTCGGTAGGTAGTGCTGGGGGTGTCGGCCCCGGGACAAGCCCGGAGCAGATGATCTCATTCGGTGTAGGAAGTCGTCCCACCCTGCATGGCCGTGCAAACCAGGGCGCAGACCACACTTGCAGGCCAGACGACAAGCGCGCCGAGGCCACCGGTAATCGGGACAATGATGACGGCGAGTACGATCATCACGAGCCCGCAGGCCACCGACGCGTAGAGAAGGCCTAAGGGGCCGAAGAAGACGGCCAGAAGGAAGGCCGCAAGCATGCTCTTGGGCGGCGTTGCGATGATGGTGGTGGTCTTCGAGGGGGAGTCGGTCATGCGTGGTTCCTTTCGGGAAAAGAGCCTCTGTCCGGACCCAGCTCATGGTGCAGGGCAGAAGCGGAGAAATTTCGATGAAGGGGCAGGCTTGAGCGGATCAGCTCGTCGCCAGCAGGATCAGGTGCTGCATATCCGCCAGTTGATGACAGCCCAGCTTCACAGCCCCGGCCATTTCGACGAGGCTGCGAAGTCGGGCCTGCTTGCCGGATTCCAACCTGGCCGCGCTAAGCGTGTCGTTTGCGTCAACGAGAAGGCGCGTCTGCAATTTGGAAAGATCGGTGCCACCTTTCAGGCGGCACTCAATCTCGGCCAGCCAGGTGCCGTCGCGATCACTCGGCACGAAGGCCGCACCCTGTTGCTGAAGCCGCTGCTCGAGCGTCTCTACGAAGCGACGGTCCGCGAGGCGGCGGCGAAATTGATCTATCTGGCGCTGAATGCTATCTCTCAGGAGTAGCAGCGATCAGCCCGCGAATGGATCGCCCTGAAAAGCCAACTCGCCATCATGCTCGAGGATCGGTTCCCCATGGCGTAATCAACGCGCCGGGGCACAGAATTCCGGATAGTCTCTGGGCAATCGAGGGGCCGGGATCACAAACTCTACTCACAACCGAGGCGGGAGAACTATTCGAGCAAGTCTTACCCGCTGGGAACTGGATCGCCTCCCAAGATTCTTCGTAGAAGGTCAGCTTGAACCCCAGAGTCCACTGCCATTGCGATCCTGAGGAGACGCTGCGATCCGAAATATAATCCCTCTACATCGTGTGTAATCTTTCCCGCATCATCCAATAGCAATCGGGCATCACTGCGTAGCTGAATTTGGCTATGATCTCGGCCCGGAGTGTCGGGGTATTTTTTTGGGTCTTCAGTGTGCGCAACTAACCACAGCTCGTCTAACCTGTCAGCTTCTGCCAACAGCCGGTCACCTTCTCGAAGCAAGCGCACCTGTTCTGAAACCAACCGATTTCGCTCGCATTGGATCCGTATGGCCTCACCAACTAACCTCATGGCCTCTAGTTCGATGTTTGAACTGCCTGCGCGACTAAGTGTAGTCGCATTCAGTGAATCAAGATTTTCAAAGCAATCCAAATATTGAATCTCTTGAAAGTGACTGTGAAATGCCTCTACCCATTCATCTTGAGAAAAATTGGACTGCGCTAAGCTTGAAGTCGCTCCCAAACATGCTGCAAGCGTTGCCGTTGCAGCCGCCCTCTTAATCATCATTCCGTACCGCTTTGTCTTCGGTCGCAATGGTATCTACCGACGGCAATACCGGCGTGACGACCTCCTCTTTCCCAAGAGAAATTAGAGTTTCTTTAGGATAGTTATCGTTGTGGTCATCATGATGATGAAGGCAAGTGCACTGCAGACATTTTGGGTTGCCGTGATATTTCCTATTATGATCCGGATCAGCTTTACAGGCCAATGCAGGATACGATGAAAGCAAAATTGTCATGGCTGAAATGTATAATATCTTCATATATATCCTAATAATAATCAGACATCTCTTTGCGCACTTGCGCTGATTGCGCTGGCTAAGAATTCAAGATGATCTCCGTACATATTTTCCAATATTCCGAAAGAGTTAATCAAAACCGCGCGACGAAAGTCCTTTCGCTGGATGAAACCCGATTTAGCTAGGAGAAAGAGAATTGTACGACAACTTTCGAAGGCCATAACTTCGGTAAGAATTTTTCCAATCGACCTTTGATCCAACGTTACGTTACCGCCCGAAGATTCATGCAGAACATATTCAATCTGTTGCTTGCTGAACTTCGACTTCTCTATTCTGTCTTGAGAAAGACCGAAGCGGGTGTACCCGCGCTCACAAGTCTCCAGAAGAGCCGTCATTGCCGAATTGTGTCTTTCAAAAAATTCGGTAAGTGAATCTGGAGTGTTGATCCCTCCTTCTTCGATTAAAAAGAAGAATTCTGCGATTTGTGCTGTGCCTTCGCTACGCAAGATCTTGCGTTCTTCCCGGGTCAGCTCCGGTTCATCGTGTGTAGCACGCCAAGTCTCAGCGTATTCGACAACACTATCGAAAAATAATTCGCGAGCGCGCCGCAAAGCACCCAAGCACACTAATGTTGAACTGAAGGTTTTCTGTTGATTCATGTGTCTCCCTTGAGAGATCGTACCAAATTTTGGTGCAGCTACCAAGAAGCGAACACATGAACCATTCGTTGAAAGTTTACGTAGGGTCGCTTGCCCGGCAGGTTTGTTCCAGATCAGAAGCTTTGCTCAGGGAGTAAGCAAATGACTACGAATAAACGTACGATCGCTTCTCGCAAGACCACCACTACTGAGGTCACAGAGGCCAAGCGCCCTTCCAACCTGCCGCAAGTAGATGTAGGCACCGCTGCGCTTATGGCAGTGGCGGGCTTGGTCTCGGGCTGGATGTCCTATCACGGCGCTGCTGAAATCTTCAACGATGATTTGATGGCATTTGGTTTTACCATTGTTGTCCAGGGCGTTGTTACACTGGCTCTTTGGTACTTCGCGGTTGCCAAAGGGATCCAGCGGGTACTTCTGGCTGCTGTCTGGAGTGCCGCAGTCACGTTCTCAATCGGTACAGCCTTCGTAAAAACGGACAAAACTAACGACGGCAGTGTAGTGGCTCAAGCCGGCATTGATCTTGGCAACTACGAAGCTGCGATTAAAGCCAAAATCTTGGCTTTCTCTGCGCAGGCAGCGGAAAAGGAGCAAGAGGCAACCGCTGAAGCAGCGCGTGGCGGCTGTGGTCCTAAATGCCGTGGCCTCCAAGACGAAGCAAACGCAATGAAGAGCAAAGCGGACTTCCATGAGGCTTCCGCAGGTTCTGCGGTCGCTCAGTCTGAAGCGGCTCGTGCTGATTTGTCTGATACCGCTGATCTGACTGTCTTGCTTGCCATCTATCAGAAACTTCAAAACGGTGTTGGTGATCTTGCAGACGGTGTTGCGCCGCCGGACTTCATCAACAATACGTCGCGCAGTGCTTTTGACCGTATTGCGTCCGCATGGGACCGCCTGACGAGTAGCGAAAAGGAACTCGACGTCGCGACGCTTGGTGCGGTTTGGGTTGCTTGCCTGATGGAACTTTTGGCTGTCGCATGTTCCATGATCCGTCTGACATCGCGTCTGGAACCGTCTGACAAACCGATCAAAAAACGTGCTGAGCATATCATCACATGGTTCTACGACCTGAAGCACCTGCCGTCGCGTGTCACTGTGCTGACCAAAAAATCTGAGGATGAGTGGATGAAGGAGTACAAGCCCAAGGCGCCGGAATCTCGCTCGAAATCGGTCGGAAAAAAGAATGATGGGTCGATCAAAAGCGATCAGGAGTTCTGGATGGAAGGCCTGCAGGCTCAAGCAGTGAAGTCTGACACGCCTGTCGAAACGCTAATCCTGACTATGCTTGACGAGCAATCCACAGTGACGGTGCAGAATGAGATCACACAAAAGTCCCTCGGAAAGTATGGAACAGTACTCACGGCTCTGAAGCACACAGGTGTTGTTACAAACGCCAAGAATGGCCTTGTAGCGGGTGAAAAATGGGCTGACTGGACTAGCTTCCTTTTCGAAGAAAACCGTCGCCAGCGTCAGAAAAAGACTCCGTCTGTCTCGTCCCGCTTGCGCCAAGTTGCATAACAAAAATCGGTTGGTCCGTCGTTATAATGCACGGGCTAACCACCTAAATTTAAGACTTTAAACTACTATAAGCCACTCAGATCGAGACGTTAAACTTGGAGAAAAAAATGATCAAGTTTGCACTCTCTACCTCCATCTTCTCATCTGCGGCTCTCACGTGGCGTATGATTGATCCAATCGGGTCTTACGCGACGCTCTTTCGCTTTTCGGAGAAGATGACTAACCTTTTACCAGGGGGCCCGGTTATCGCCAGAACGCTTGGCTTGCTCATTACAGATCATCTTGTGGGTTTCTTGATTGGGATAGGACTTCTGTCTGTTATGTATCTTGTATTTATATTCATCAGCCGCTTAATACGTGCTGCTTTACGACGCAAGGTTGACACTTTCCCCTAGGTTCCAGACTCATTGATTTTCAGAGCCAGAAGATGACGGTTGCGGCTAGGGCAATGGCTGAGAGGAAGACCTTCGGACATCGGTCGTAGCGGATCGCAACCCTCCTCCAGTCCTTGAGCCTGCCGAAAATGATCTCGATCCGGTTGCGACGTTTGTATCTGCGCTTGTCGTACCGGACGGGCGTCTTCCGTTTCTTCCGGCCCGGGGTGCAAGGGTGTATCTTCTGGTCCTGCAAGGCTTCTCTGAACCAATCGTCATCATAGCCCCGATCTCCGAGCAGCCACTTCACCTTGGGCAACCCGCTGACCAGGGCACGCGCCCCGATGTAATCGCTGACGGGTCCAGCAATCAGGAACAGGTCGATGGGCCGGCCCTGGCTGTCGCAGATGGTGTGCAGCTTCGTATTCATGCCGCCTTTGGTTCGGCCAATCAGACCCCCACGCCCCTTTTTTTTGACGCCCAGACTGGACGCCGTACGATGGGCCTTCAAATGAGTTACGTCGATCATCACGGTCGTCTCCCCACCGTGCTCGACCTGACCGCCAACCCCGCCCGTGTCCTCTCTCAAACCGCTCGCATTTGGCCACTCACCTCCAACGCTTCCAGCGGTAGCAGCGCGTCTTGTGCGGAGCGTATTTCCTTGGCGCATCTCCCCACCGCAAGCCATTGCGCTTGATAAAGATAATGCCGCTCAGAACACGACGGTCATCAACCCTGGGCTTGCCGTGCGACTTGGGGAAGTAAGGCTCCAGACGTGCCATCTGCGGATCGCTCAACCAGTAGAGATCTGACATCTTCACCGCTCGCTTTCGAACGGTGAATCACGCGCCCCGAGCAAATCAATGGGCCTGACCCCTAAATGGTAATCCGTTACCATGAGATTCCTGATTTAAATTTTTCTATCGCCCATCTGATGGGCGATACTGATCCACTAGCTATATCCAGTAAGGAATTCAAATAAAACTTCTTGCCCTGCGGCATTATCGAATAGTACGGTAGTCCTGTCGATCATTTATCCGCATGGCTACACTATGAAGCGTCAGAACCACTTAGCAGGCGTCACGTCAGCTCTCACAATTTCAAATATCAAGTAATTTTCTGTAATTACGAAAGTCCGATAAACAACTATCATTGGAGAAATTTAATGGCCGACGATGAAAACACCCTTGACGCACTTCGCAAGCACAATGAGCAATTGTCTCTATTGCTTTCCTCGGATGGACAGATGCAGCTGGATCGCCTCGTGCTTCTCGAAATTGCGCTACATGCTTACACTGACGGCAGGATTTCGGAATATGAAGAGATACCCAAAGATAATTTGCTCGACCGACTTCAAACGGAGATACACAACATCGGACCAGGAGACGCTGATCGACTCTCTAATGACATTTTAAATTTTATGAAGGTACCTGATTCAGTGAAGAATGTCGGAAAGAAGGTAGGGTCGGTAGCAAACTCTTACGTCAAGAAAAAAGCTGGAAGCGTATTAGGTGGAGATGATTCCGAATAACGTTGACGGCATGAAAATAAAGATACCAAAATCTGCACTGAACTCAAGCAAACCAAAATAAGCTAAATTGATCTATTTCTCGCTTAACCGCTTGCGTGCAAGCGCGGCGCGTCACGAAATAAATAACTTAATATCATTAATATTAAATGTTATCTCAAAATGAAAAATCCATTGCGCTCAACATCTCACTACAGCGGGTAGAAATCTTCGAAATAGTTTGAACGTATTACTTATGGGATGGACTTTGTTTCGCAAAGTCAGGGTGAGCGATTCATCTCGTGAATCCAGTATGGTAGCTGGGCTCCATGAGCAAACCTACCCCCCAACCTACAAGAACAGGAACTGGCCAGCCTACAATGAAGCGCTCAAGCGCCGTGGCTCTCTGACGATTTGGTTTGACCCCGAGATGATTTGGGATGCCACGCCGACTGGCAGGCATGGCCGACAACAGACCTACAGCGATACCGCCATTCAAACATGCCTGACGATGAAGATCCTCTTCGGCATGGCGCTCCGGCAGACGACCGGATTAGTTGAAAGCCTCCTGCGCTTGGTCGGCCTCGACTGGGCGGTGCCGGATTTCAGCACCTTGAGCCGGCGCCAGAAAGCTTTGGCCGTGACCATTTCCTACCGCGGCTCGAAGGGTCCGCTGAACCTGCTGATCGACAGCACCGGCATCAAGGCCGAAGTCGAAGGCGAGTGACACGCCCGTAAACACGGTGGCGCGAAACGCCGCCTATTGCGCAAGGTCTACATCCCTTGCCCGGCAGGGTCATGCGCAGCATGATCCCGAGAGGGGCGTCGACGAACAGACGCTGGAGATCCGAGCCCTCGAGATCACCGGGAGCAACGTCGGTGACGCGTCCATGATACCTGAACGGCTCAGCCAGATCCCGCCTGATGTGGAAATCGGCTCGGTCACCGCAGACGGAGCCTACGATACACGTAAGTGCTGTGGCGCCGTCGCCGACCGCGGCGCCCATGCTGTAATACCGCCGCGCAAGAACGCCAGGCCCTGGAAGCCATCGACCGCGGGCTCCATCGCCCGGAACGGGGCCCTGCGCGCGTCGAAATACCTCGACCGCGCCATCTGGCGAAAATGGACCGGCTACCACCGCCGAAGCCGAGACGAGACGAGACGAGACGAGACGAGACGAGACGAAGATGCATTGCGTGAAGCTGCTAGGACAGAGCCTCATGGCACGCAATTTCGATCGCTAAATTGCAGAACTTCAGATCCGGGCCGCCATCATGAACGGCTACACCGCGCTCGGCATACCCGTCACAGAGCCCGTAGGATAAGTGCATCTGGGGAAAGGGGAAGTCCGGGCGTCACGCCCTTTGCGCAACAGAGCCGTTCGCGTCCAGGAATTTGCCCCAACGGAATCAAAAACGGTCGTTTTTGAGAGGCGAGTCCCCTACCCTGTCGAGCAGCCACAAAATTTCTCCCAGCGCACCTCAAAACCCATTCTCAGAATTAAAAGTATCAAAACATAGAATACATTTGAGTTTTGAGAGAATGCTGTGTGTCGATGTTGTAATGTTGCTTTGTTGTGCTACCTTGGCGCTTCAGCAAAGGAGCTCGTCATGCCCCGTCTCTCGATCGATATCTCCGAACAGCAGCATCAGCATCTCAAGGTCATCGCGGCGCTCAACGGTCAGACCATCAAGGACTTCGTGCTCAGTCGTGCCCTCGGCGAGGGCGTGGCGCAGGAAGATATGAGTGAGGAAGCCGCCCTGAAAGCGTTGCAGCGCTTCCTCACCGATCGCCTGGAGCAGGTGAAGAACGGCCAGATCGTTGAGCGCTCCGCTGCGGATATCAAGGCCCGGGCACGTGAGTTGCGTGACAAGGGCACATGAGCCTTCACTATCGCTTCACTCTCGCAGCCGAAGAAGACTTGCTCACCATCTGGCTCTACACCGACAAGTGCTGGGGGGAGGCGCAGGCCGATAGCTACCAGGATACCCTGCATGGAACTTGCCAGAAACTTGCGGATGGGTTGGCGACCGGTCGTCTGTTCGACCCGCAAACGGGCGTGCGCTTTCATCACTGCGAACACCATTACCTGTATTTCGTCGAGGAGCCAGGTGGCATTATCGTCATCGCGATCCTGCACGAACGCATGGATCTCCCGGCACGCCTGGTCGATCGACTGAAACGTATGTGAGGTGCCCATGCTCATCGGCTATGCCCGTGTTTCCACCCAAGACCAGAAAACCGAGCTTCAGATCGATGCGTTGCGCGAGGCTGGATGCGAGAGGATCTTCACCGAGAAGGCGTCTGGTGCGCGAGCTGATCGACCCGAGCTGCAGGCCGCGATCGACTACATGCGTAAAGGCGATACTCTAGTTGTCTGGAAGCTCGACCGCCTGGCACGCTCTCTCAAACAGCTGATCCAGACGGTCGAGCAATTAGAGGAACGTGGCATCGGCTTTCGCACGATCGACGGTGCCCAAGTCGATACCACGACCAGCGGTGGCAAACTCGTCTTCCATATCTTTGCAGCTCTTGCCGAGTTCGAACGCGAGATCATCCGCGAGCGCACGAAGGCGGGCCTCAAGGCAGCGATTGCACGCGGCCGTAAAGGCGGGAGGCCCCCTGCCCTCTCCAATGCCGATCGCGCCGCGGCCATTGCTCTGCTGCGCGACCCGACGATCCCGGTCAAGGAAGTGGCCCGTCGCGTTGGTTGTTCCGAGGCCACGCTTTACCGCCATTTCCCTGGAGGACGCACCGGCCTCGAGGAACAGGCGGGATAGCTTTCTAGAGACGCATCGCGAATGCGCGATCCACGGCTCCCTCAATCGCCACCCTGCAGTGTTTACGGACACCACCTTAATTTTGAGACGCCCCTGCCTCGGTGGCTCCCAACGCCCGCACGAACCAGTGGTATCATGTGAAGTGCGAGAGCTGCGTGGCAAAGCCCCCGCCCCGGCGTGACTGGGGTTTCTGGCTCTAGGCACACAGGCCCCGCTTCATGCTAGCGGGTGCCGCTTCATAAAATTACCAGATAATGTGTATTACCGGATAACGGAAAATACCGGATATTATTAGAAACCAGGTAAGCAAGATTATTGGGTTTTTTGAAAAATCTGGTACGTTTGGAGCGAGGCAGCAAACAAACGAGCAGAACATCATGCCAGTCATCGTCATCGCGTCGCCGAAGGGCGGCGCCGGAAAATCTACAGCGGCAGTCTTGTTGGGAACCGAGCTTGCCCGAGCAGGTGCGCATGTCACCTTTCTTGATTGTGACCCCAACGGATCACTGACCCTGTGGTCGGAACGATCCGCAGTTCCCGACCGTGTCACCGTCCTCTCGGATGTGACCGAAGCCAGCATCATCAAGACTATCCGTGCGCATGATGAAGATGGCAGTGTCGTCATCGTCGACTTGGAGGGCGTGGCGTCACGACTTGTCTCCCGTGCCATCTCGCAAGCCGATCTGGTCATCACCCCAATGCGAGCTACCACCTTGGATGCCACCATCGGGGTCCGTGCACTGTCTTTGATCGCCGAAGAAGAGGAAGCGCTTGGGCGCGACATTCCGCATGCCGTCGTCTTCACCATGACCCGTGCGATCCGCTCCAAACAGCACAAAGGGATTGAGGAAAGCCTGAAAGGGCAGGGCGTCGATGTCATCGAGCCGTCACTGATGGAACGTGCAGCCTTTAGCGCGCTGTTCGAGTTCGGTGGTGACCTGCATTCGATGCCTGCGCAGGGACGTATGGATGGTGCACGTGAGAATGCCAGCGCCTTCGCGCAATCCGTCTACACGCGCCTGACGGCGCAGGAGGTCGCGGCATGAGTGGCAAGCAAGCATTCTCGATCGATGTTGGAGGCCTGAAGAGCCGCGCCAAAGATCAAACACCTCAGGCCGTTGAAAAGGCGGATAGGGCAGGGGAGGCCCATGGGTTTGTGGATCGCAGCCCCAAGAAGAAGCGGGGCCGTCCGCCTAGCCCACGCACCGGACAGGTTCATGCCAAGGTGTTGCCCCACGTCTCCGAGGAAATCTCCGCAGAGGCGAAGCGGCGCGGGGTGCAGCAGGGCGTACTGATCGAGGAAGCGTGGGCGTTTTACTGTGCTGAACACAAGATCGACACGGGTTTTTAAATTACCTGGTATTTTTGATTACCGGGTAATTTAAAATGAAAACATGCTTTTGCCTCTGACGGTTGCGAGCAACATCGATAGCCGAGGCTGGGTACACCTCGGAGGGTGCGGAAGACGCAAGAGCAAATGCACAGCGCAATGGAGCTTCAATGAGGCCGGGGCAAGATCCGCCTCGGAGGGTGGGGGCATCGCCGTGCTCGAAGAGGCGGGCTACTACATGGTGCTTCAATGAGGCTAAGGCAAGATCCGCCTCGGAGGGGAGATGGTGGACGTGGTTCTCAACGGGGACATTCAGCACCTTCAATGAGGCCGAGGCAAGATACGCCTCGGAGGCCGACCGGGTTCACCGTGCTCAACTATTCACTCGCGGAGCTTCAATGAGGCCGAGGCAAGATACGCCTCGGAGGCCGAGCCCGAGGCCGGCACGCGGATGAAAGAGGCCATGATGCTTCAATGAGGTCGAGGCGGAATACGCCTCGAAGGGCGCGGCGGTAGACATTTCCGCAATGGTCGTCTTCCCAGCTTCAATGAGGCCGAGGCAGGATACGCCTCGGAGGCTGACGGGCTTCTTCCAGAAGCGTCCTGTGGAATACGCGCTTCAATGAGGTCGAGGCGGGAACCGCCTCGAAGGGAGCCATGACCGACAAGAATTAGGCCACGATCACCCGCACGCTTCAATGAGGCCGAGGCGCGATGCGCCTCGGAGGGTCTGGAAGTGACCGCACCGCCGCTTAACGCGGAATTGCTTCAATGAGGCCGAGGCGGGATACGCCTCGGAGGAACATCGGCGTATGCCCTGTAAGCTGCGAGTACGTCGCTTCAATGAGGCCGAGGCGGAGTACGACTCGGAGAGCGTAGACCTCGCAGCCAAAGGCCATCTGCATGTCGTAGCCGCTTCAATTAGGCCGAGGCGGGATGCGCCTCGGAGGCAGGGAAGGGCGACCATATTCTCTCCCTCCGTGGAGAGGTCGCTTCAATGAGGTCGAGGCGGAATACGCCTCGAAGGGCGCGGCGGTAGACATTTCCGCAATGGTCGTCTTCCCAGCTTCAATGAGGCCGAGGC
>NZ_JBSWYX010000034.1:0-30338 GCF_056161345.1 Salipiger sp. ABF4_146
CGCTGGCTCAGCTTGCCGCCTCGCCGCCGCCCCGTCTGGCGCCCCGATCAGCGCCTCAGCGCCGCCGGTGAGGGGGCTTTTACGGATACCCACCCGGACCCGCAAGCGGTTTTTTCAGATTTCTGGATCTTTTTCTGGGTCGACGCGGCGTCAGCCGTTCGACCGGGCCGTGAAGGCCTGTTTTTTAGGAAGCTAGGCCCGCCGCGCCGCCTGTCCAGCGGCGGCGCGGCGGGCTTGGCTCACTCCTTGATCAGCATCTTGCGGGGAATGTCGCAGAAGACCTCGGGCGCGCCGTCGGTGATGGCGATCGATTCCGTGGTCTCATACCCCCAGCTCTCCATCCAAAGGCCGGTCATGAAGTGAAAGGTCATGCCGGGCTGCAGCTCGGTCTTGTCGCCGCGGCGGATCGACATGGTGCGCTCGCCCCAGTCCGGCGGATAGCTGAGACCGATGGAGTAGCCCGCGCGGTTGTCCTTCTCGATACCGTATTTTTCGAGCGTGCCGAAGAAGCCCTTGGCGATGTCCTCGCACAGATTGCCGGCGCGGGCCGCTTCCAGCCCGGCCTCCATCCCCTCGAGCACCGCCTTTTCGGCGTCGAGAATCTCTTGCGGCGGTTTGCCGAGGTAGATCGTGCGCGACAGTGGCACGTGGTAGCGCTGGTAGCAGCCTGCGATTTCGAAGAAGGTCCCCTCCCCCGACTTCATCGGCAGGTCGTCCCACGTCAGATGCGGCGCGGCGGCGTCGGGGCCCGACGGCAGCAGCGGCACGATCGCCGGGTAGTCGCCGCCATGGCCGTACCATTCATCATAGCGCAGACCGGCGTCGTAGATCTCGGCCACCAGATCGCATTTGCGAATGCCGACCTCGACCTTGTCGGCAATGCGGTGGTGCATGCGCTCGACGATGCGCGCGGCCTGACGCATGTATTCGAGTTCTTTGTCCGATTTCACCGCGCGCTGCCAGTTGATGAACCCGGTGATGTCCTTGAGCTTGGCATCGGGCAGCCCGTGAGTCAGCCGCTCAAAGGCGCGGGCCGAGAACCAGTAGTTGTCCATCTCGACGCCGATCGTGCCCTTGTCCCAGCCCAGATCAGCGAGCTTGGCGCAGAGATACTCCATCGGGTGGCGTTCTGTGGACTGTACGTACTCGTCCGGATAGCCGATGACGTGCTCGGGCTGCATCCAGACTGTGCGGTAGGCCCCATTGGCGTCCTGACCGCGACCAAACCAGACCGGCGGGCCGGACGGGCCGACCAGCACGCATTGGTGCACGTAAAACGACCAGCCGCCGTAGCCTGCGACCCAAGCCATGTTCGACGGGTCGCTGAGGATCAGCAGATCGAGCCCGTCGCGCTCCATGCGGGCGCGGATCTTGACCAGCCGGGCCTCGTATTCCTCGGTCGTGTAGCGCTCTGGCGTTCGTTGGAGTTCGGGCATTCAGGCCTCTTTTGAAAATGCGGCGAGCGCATGGGTTGCGATTGCGGTGTCCTGCACACCGGTGCCGGTCAGATCGGCGATGGTGATCTGCGCCGGATTGCTGCGGCCGGGATGGCGGCCGATGAGGATGTCGCCCAGTTCCGGGATCTCCGCCGGGGCGGGCGCGCAGCCGGCGGCGAGCGCGGCGCGCAGTTCGCCCATCTCGCGCGTCTGGCTGACACGATCAGCGACGTAGAGATCGGCGCGGGCAAGGCAAGCGGGTTCCAGTTCGCATTTTCCCGACTGATCGCTGCCCATGGCGGTGACATGCTGGCCGGCGCGCAGCCAGTCGGCGCGCAGGATGGGATCGGTCGCCGGGGTGGTGGTGACGATCACATCGGCAAACCCGGCGGCGTCGGCGGCGTCGGCCGTGGCGCGCACCAAAAGCTCGGACGTGGTCATCTCGGCGGCCAGCGCCTCGGCCTTGGCCGGATCGCGCGCCCAGATCACCGCCTCGCGGATCGGCCGCACGAGACAGAGCGCCTGCAATTGCATCCGCGCCTGCAGCCCCGCCCCGAAGATCGCCGCGCGGTTGGCGTCCGCGCGGGCAAGGTGCCGCGCCGCCACACCGCCCGCAGCCGCCGTGCGCACGTCGGTCAGATAGCCATTGTCGAGCAGCACCGCCTGCACCCGCCCGGTCTGCGACGACAGCACCACCATCAACCCCGAGGTCGAGGGCAGCCCCTTGGCCGGGTTGCCGAAGAACCCCGGCGAGAGCTTCACCGCAAAGCCCGGCAGGCCCGGCACATAGGCGGTTTTCACGTCCAACTCGCCGTTCACATCCGGCATATGCATCGACAGGATCGGCGGCATCTCCACCCCGCCTTTCGCGAGCGTGGCAAAGGCCGCCTCAACCACATCAATGGCCTTGGCATCCAGCGCCACGGCGGCGCGCAGATCGGCCTCGTGCAGAATGCGTATGTCACTCATGCTTGTGCCTCCACGATGGCGGCGTGGCGCGCCGGGTCGATGTTGCCGCCCGAAAGCAGCAGCACTAGCGGACCGGCCTCGGCGCGCAGCTTGCCGGCAAGGATCGCCCCTGCCCCGACCGCCGCCGCGCCCTCGACGGTTTCCCCGTCCCGCACAGACAAGTGGCGGATGCCCGCGGCGATCTCGTCTTCGGTGAGAAGGATCAGCGCGTCCATCAGATCGCGGCACAGCGCAAAGGTCAGGCGGTTCTCCATGCCAATGCCGCCGCCCAGCGAGTCGGCCAGCGTCTCCATCTCTTCCACCTCGACCGGGTGCCCGGCGGCAAGGCTGGCGGCCATCGCCGCGCCGCGCTCCATGGAAATGCCGATGATGCGGATGTCGGGCCGCAGCGCCTTGGCGGCCAGCGCCACACCGGCCAGCAGCCCGCCGCCCGACAGCGGGATCGCCAGCGCCGCCGCCTCGGGAACTTGCTCCAGCATCTCCAGCGCCAGCGTGCCCTGCCCGGCGATGACATCCGGATGATCGAAGGGCGGGATCAGGGCAAAGCCCTCTTGCGCCTCGAGCCGACGCGCTTCTTCGAAAGCCTCGTCCTGACTGGCGCCGATGACGCGGGCCTCGGCCCCCAGCGCCGTGATCGCGTCAAGCTTGTTCTGCGGCACCAGACGCGACACGCAGATCACCGCTGGAAGGCCAAGCTGCGCCGCCGCATGGGCCAGCGCCCGCCCGTGGTTGCCGGTCGAGGCCGTGGTTACCCCCGCCACCTGACCCAGCCGCGCGACGGCGTTCGACGCGCCGCGCAGCTTGAAGGCGCCCGTGTCCTGATGATGCTCGCATTTCAGCCAGACCGGGCCGCCCGCCAGGTCCGACAGGCTGGCAGAGGATTTCACTGGTGTATGCCGGATCATCGCGCTGATCCGCTCCGCCGCCGCGGCGACGTCCTCCATCCCCAACATCTGCGCACCTTCGTTCATTGCGGCGACCGTCGCTCAGGAGGTTCGCGATGTCCAGCGTTGCGGCAGACACCACCCCGCGGCCCGGCCAGAGACGCCCGACAAACGTGCAACACGCCGGCCCCGCCCCTGCGATGATTGACAAACCCGCGGATCGCCGGAACAAGCGAGGGATGGACAGCAGCCGCCTCGACACCAGAGACATCGCCATTCTCGCCACGCTCAGCCGCGAGGGCCGCATCGCCAAGACGGAACTGGCGGCGCGGGTGAATCTCTCGCCCACCCCCTGCTGGGAACGGATGAAGCGGCTGGAAAAGGCTGGGCTGATCACCGGCTACCGCGCCGAGATCGACCTCGCCGCGCTTGGACCGCATGTGCAGGTCTTCGTCACAGTCGAGCTCGACAGTCACCGCGCCGAAAGCTTTCAACTGTTCGAGCGCACCGTCGCGCGGATGGATGAAATCACCGGCTGCTGGGCCATCGGGGGCGGCTATGACTATCTGATGCAGGTGGTTACCACGGATGTCGCCACCTTTCAGGACCTGATGGACGGGCTGCTGGAAAGCCGCGCCGGGGTGCGGCGCTACTACAGCTATATCGTCACCAAGCCGGTGAAGAGCGACCCGCCCGCGCTGGGGCTGCTGCGCGGCCAGACCTAGAAAGGCAGAGAGTTTCTCCGCCGCCAGCACGCGACGCAGAGAAAATTTCTTGCCCGGCAGGAAACTTCCCGAAAAATCTCTGCCCGTGCTGCGTCATGCTTGCCCCATCAAGGAGGTGCGCAAGCATGAGCGATCTGTCAAACCGACCGACTTTCGGACTTACCGATCCGGGCCTGCTGCCCGGCGAAGGGGATTTTGCCGGCGAAGGCCGCCTCGCGGTCCGCGACCCGGCCACCGGCGCGCTGATTGCACAGGTGTCGATCAGCGACGCGCGTGGCGCGCGGATGGCGGTGGATGCCGCAGATGCCGCCTTCGACGGCTGGGCCACCACGCTGCCGCAAGACCGCGCCGCGATCCTGCACCGCTGGCACGCGCTGATCATGGAAGCCAAGGAAGACCTGTCGCGCATCATGGTCGCCGAACAGGGCAAGCCGATCAGCGAAGCACGCGGCGAGATCGACTACGCCGCCAGCTTCGTGCAGTTCTACGCCGAAGAGGCGCTGCGCCCGAACATCGAGGGCGTTACCAGCCACCTGCATGACGCCGAGATGGAGCTCTGGCGCGAGCCGGTGGGCGTGGCCGCACTGATCACCCCGTGGAACTTTCCCAGCGCGATGATCACCCGCAAGGCCGCCGCCGCGCTGGCCGCCGGCTGCACCGTGGTCATCCACCCCTCTGCCGAAACCCCGCTGTCGGCGCTGGCGCTCGCCGTGCTTGCACAGCGCGCGGGCTTCCCCGACGGCGTGGTCAACACGGTGGTCGGCGATGCCGCCGCCATCGTCGGCGAGTGGACTTCGGACAAGCGGGTCCGCGCGCTGTCGTTCACCGGCTCCACCGAAGTCGGCCGCCTGCTTTACCGCCAGTCGGCGGACACCGTGAAACGGCTGGTGATGGAGCTTGGCGGCCATGCCCCCTTCATCGTCTTCAAGGGCGCCGACATCGACCGCGCGGTGACCGAAGCGATCAAGGCCAAGTTCGCCACCTCGGGGCAGGACTGCCTCGGCGCCAACCGCTTCTACATCCAGCGTCCCGTCTACGACGAGTTCTGCAAGAAATTCACCAAGGCGGTCGAGGCGCTGACTCTCGGCAAGGGCATGGATGACCCCGACATCGGCCCGCTGATCCACGAGCGCGCCATCGACAAGCAGCAGGCGCATGTGGCGGACGCCGTCGCCAAGGGCGCCAAGCTGCTCACCGGCGGCGACGTGGATGAGACCCTCGGCAAGCTCTTCTACAAGCCGACGGTGCTGGCCGATGTGCCCGACGCCGCGGCGATCATGTCTGAAGAAACCTTCGGCCCGGTCGCGCCGCTGACGGTGTTCGATGACGAGGAGGAGGTGATCGCCCGCGCCAATGCCACCGAATACGGGCTCGTCGCCTATGTCCACAGCCTCGACCCGCGCCGCATCTACCGCCTGACCCGCGCGCTGCAGTTCGGCATGGTCGCGGTCAACCGCACCAAGGTCACCGGCGCGCCGATCCCCTTCGGCGGCACCAAGCAATCCGGGCTGGGCCGCGAAGGCGCCCGGCAGGGCCTCGAGGCCTTCACCGACATCAAATACGTCTGCCGCGACTGGGGCTGACGCCTCCCGCAGACCCAACAGGATACCCAAGGAGACGACATGCTGACCAACGACCAACTCGCCAAATGGGACCGCGAGAACTTCTTCCACCCCTCGACCAACCTCGGCCAGTTTGCCCGCGGCGAAGGCCCGCAGCGCATCGTCACCGGCGGCAGCGGCGTGCACATCACCGACCGCGACGGCAACCAGTTGCTCGACGGCTTCGCCGGGCTCTACTGCGTCAACGTCGGCTACGGCCGCACCGAGATCTCCGAGGCCATCGCCAAACAGGCGCATGAACTGGCCTATTACCACGCCTACGCCGGTCACGGCTCGGAGGCCTCGATCACCCTGTCGAAGATGGTCATGGACCGCGCGCCCGAGAACATGGCGCGGGTCTACTTCGGCCTCGGCGGTTCGGACGCCAACGAGACCAACATCAAGCTGATCTGGTACTACAACAACATCCTTGGCCGCCCCGAGAAAAAGAAGATCATCTCGCGCTGGCGCGGCTACCACGGCTCGGGCCTGATGACCGGCTCGCTGACCGGGCTGGAGTTGTTCCACAAGAAGTTCGACCTGCCGCTGGCGCAGGTGATCCACACCGAAGCGCCCTACTACTTCCGCCGCCCCGACCTGAACATGTCCGAGGCCGACTTCACCGCGCATTGCGTCGCGGAACTGGAAGCGCTGATCGAGCGCGAAGGCGCCGACACCATCGCCGCCTTCATCGGCGAGCCCGTTCTGGGCACCGGCGGCATCGTGCCCCCGCCCGAGGGCTACTGGCAGGCGATCCAGAAGGTGCTCGACAAACACGACATTCTGCTGGTGGTCGACGAGGTGGTGACCGGCTTTGGGCGTCTTGGCTCGATGTTCGGCTCGGACCACTACGGCGTGAAGCCTGACCTGATCACCTCGGCCAAGGGCCTGACCTCGGCCTACGCCCCGCTTTCGGCCTCGATCGTCGGCCAGCGCATGTGGGACGTGCTGTGTCAGGGCACTGACGAATACGGTGTTCTGGGCCACGGCTGGACCTACTCGGCGCACCCGATCGGCGCGGCAGCCGGCATTGCCAACCTCGAACTGATCGACAAGCTGGGTCTGGTCGAAAACGCCGGGACCACCGGCGCCTATCTGGTGAACACCATGCGCGAGGCGGTGGGCGAGCACGCCAACGTCGGCGAGGTGCGCGGCGAGGGCATGCTCTGCGCGGTGGAACTGGTCGCCGAACGTGACGGGCGCAAGTTCTTTGACGCCGCGGAAGGAAAAGGCGCCAAAGTCGTCGCTGCGATGCTCGAACGCGGGGTGATCGCGCGCGCCATGCCGCAGGGCGACATCCTCGGCTTCGCACCGCCGCTGTGCCTGACCAAGCAAGAGGCGGACAAGATCGTCTCGGTCACCAAGGATGCCATCACCAGCGTTCTGGGCTGATATCGCTCTTGGGCACCGCGCGCCAAAGCGCGCGGTGCCAACCGTTCACGACAGGCCGCCGCGATAGCCGATGCGCGCCATGAACCTGTCCATCTCCTGCTGCGGCGGGCGTTTTCCGGTGTAGATTTCCACGTAACTGGGAAACCGCTCCAGCCGCTCCGCCAGCGGCTCTTCCACCCGCATCGAGATATAGCCGACCTGCACCAGATAGATGGTCCGCGCCCGCACGTCGGCATCCTCGGGCCCATGCCCCCATGTCTCGAGCATGTCCCGTAGCGCCGCCAGCCGCTCCGCATCGGCGCGCTGCAGCCGCGCCAGCACCTCCGGGTCCTGCTGCGCCCACGCGCGCACCGCGATCTCCAGCTTGGTGTCGAACAGATCGTCGGACAGGAACGTGCTGATCACATTCAGCATCGCCTCGGTCTCGGTCGCCGCATACTCGCGGCTCGCCGCCACCAGCGCGCCGGTCGTGCTGTCCTCCCAACGGTCCAGCAGCCTGCCGAGCAGCTGTTTGCGGTCCTTGAAGAACCAGTAAAAGCTTGTCCGCGACAGCTGCAACGCATTGGCCAGCGGCAGAATTTTCACCGCATCGACGCCCTTCTCGACCAACGCCTCATAAGCCGCGTCGAGCCAGACATCCTGCGATCCGCGCCAGCCGCGGTCGGGCGTAGTAGTGTCGGTCATGGTCGCTGCCCTGCTTGTCTGCCCCGTAGTTGTCTACAAAATGTGCATTACTGTCCAGAAAGTTCATCCGCAGGATTGGTCACCGATGAACTATTTCTTGACAGGTATGCACATTCTGGAACTGTGGCGCGCAGGCATCCCACTCAATGAAGGCACCGCGCATGTCGAACGATCCGCTTTTGCAGCCGTACCAGCTGAAACACCTGACGCTGAAGAACCGCATCCTGATCACCAGCCACGAGCCCGCCTACCCCGAAGACGGCATGCCCAAGGACCGCTACCGCGCCTACCACGTCGAACGCGCCAAGGCCGGCGTGGCGCTGACCATGACCGCCGGATCGGCGTCCGTCTCGCGCGACAGCCCGCCGGTGTTCAACAATATCCTCGCGTGGAAGGACGAGGTCGTGGGCTGGATGCGCAAGCTGACGCAGGAGTGCCATGACGAGGGCTGCGCGGTGATGATCCAGCTGACCCACCTTGGCCGCCGCACCCGCTGGGACAAGGGCGACTGGCTGCCGGTGCTGGCCCCCGGCCACGAGCGCGAGCCCGCCCACCGCGCCTTCCCCAAGAAGATGGAAGACTGGGACATCGCGCGGGTCATCGAGGATTACGCGCAGGCCGCCGAACGCATGCAGGCCGCCGGTCTCGATGGCATCGAGCTCGAAGCCTATGGCCACTTGATGGATCAGTTCTGGTCGCCGCTGACCAATGATCTCGACGCGCCCTACGGCGGCGATCTCGACAACCGGCTGCGCTTTGGCTTCGACGTGCTGCGCGCCATCCGCGCCCGCTGCGGCGAGGACTTCATCGTGGGCGTGCGCTACACCGGCGACGAATGCCTGCCCGGCGGCACCAGTCGCGACGACGGTCTGGCGATCTCGCAAAAGCTGAAGGACTCCGGGCTGGTCGACTTCCTCAACGTGGTGCGCGGCCATATCGACACCGATCCCGGCCTCACCGATGTCATCCCCATTCAGGGCATGAAGGGCGCGCCGCACCTCGACTTCGCCGGCGAGATCCGCGCCGCGACGAAGTTCCCCACCTTCCACGCCGCCAAGATCCCCGATGTCGCCACCGCGCGCCACGCCATCGCCAGCGGCAAGCTCGACATGGTCGGCATGACCCGCGCCCATATGGCCGACCCGCATCTGGTGCGGAAACTGACGCAGGGCCGCGAGGACGACATCCGCCCCTGCGTCGGCGCCAACTACTGTCTCGACCGCATCTATCAGGGCGGCATGGCGCTATGCCTGCACAATCCCTCCACCGGGCGCGAGATCGAGATGCCGCACAGGATCGCCAAGGCCGAAATCGCCAAGCGCGTGACCGTGGTCGGTGCCGGCCCCGCGGGCATGGAGGCCGCCCGCGTCGCCGCCGAGCGCGGCCATGCGGTGACCGTTTTCGAAGCCGCGGATCAGCCCGGCGGCCAGATCCGTCTGACCGCCCTGCAGGAACGCCGCCGCGAGATGTCCTCGATCATCGCCTGGCGCTTCGATCAATGCGAGAAGCTGGGCGTGTCCTTCCGCTTCAACGCCTTTGCCGACGAGGCCGACGTGCAGGCCACCGATCCCGACGAGGTGATCATCGCCACCGGAGGTCTGCCGCATACCGAGGTACTGACCGAAGGCAATGATCTGGTGGTCTCGGCGTGGGACATCCTGTCGGGCGACGTGAAACCGGCGCAGAACGTGCTGGTGTACGACGACGCGGGCGATCACGCCGGCCTTCAGGCCGCAGATGTGATCTCGGCCACCGGCGCGCGGGTCGAGATCGTCACCCCCGACCGCGCCTTCGCGCCAGAGGTCATGGCGATGAACCTCGTGCCCTACATGCGCGCGCTGCAGGGCCGCGACACCACGTTCACCGTCACATGGCGGCTGCGCTCGGTCGCCCGTGACGGCAACCAGCTTTGTGCCACGCTGGGCTCGGACTACGGCGACGTGACCCGTGCGCGGCAGGTGGACCAAGTGGTGGTCAACCACGGCACCCGCCCGCTTGACGAGCTCTACTTCGGGCTCAAACCGCTGTCGCGCAATCTGGGGGAGGTGGACTACGAGGCGCTGTCGACCGGCGGCGCGCAGGCCCTCGCGCGCAATCCCGAGGGCCGGTTCCGGCTGTTCCGCATCGGCGATGCCGTGGCCGCGCGCAACACCCACGCGGCGATCTACGACGCGCTGCGCCTCGCGCGCGGGCTCTGAGCCGCCCGCGGAATGCCGCCCATGCCTGCCCCGCGCAGGCGCAGCGCCTCGATCTCGTCGTCGTTCTGCTGCCCCTGCAGCAGACCCTGCCCGAGGGCATAGCGCGCGGGCAGGCAAAAGGCGGGGCGCGCCGCGTGACAGGCGGGCAGACCGCGTGGATCGCCGCGCGCACCGGCACACGAAGACGCAGGCACCCGAAGACGCAAAAGCGGCCGCGATGCCCCGCATCACGGCCGCCTTGATCGGCGCGCAGCGCGCACGCCTCAGGCGTAAGCCAACGCCGTCCGGCTGCGATCAGACCGCCGCTTTCACGCTTTCCTCAAGATAGATCTCGCGCAGGCGCGTGGCCACCGGACCGGGCGTGCCCGCACCGATCGCCGCCCCGTCAACCTCGACCACCGGCATCACGAAGCTGGACGCGGAGGTGACAAAGGCCTCATCAGCCTCTTTCGCCTCGTCGATGGTAAAGCTGCGCTCTTCGACCACCATCTGCGCTTCCTTGGCAAAGCGCAGCACCGCGGCGCGGGTGATGCCGTGCAGGATTTCGGTCGACAGCTCGCGGGTGATGATCTTGCCGTCCTTGACGATATAGGCGTTGTTCGACGAGCCCTCGGTGACCTTGCCGTCCTCGACCATCCACGCGTCGTCGCAGCCGGCCTTCTTGGCGGCCATCTTCGCCATCGACGGGTAAAGCAGCTGCACCGTCTTGATGTCGCGGCGGCCCCAGCGGATGTCCTCAATGGAAATCACCTTGATGCCGGTCTTGGCGGCGGGGCTGTCGGCGAGGCCGGGCTTCGACTGGGTGAACAGCACCAGCGTCGGTTCGGTTGTCTCGGGGTCGGGGAAGGCAAAATCGCGGTCGCCGGCTGCGCCGCGGGTCACCTGCAGATACACCAGACCATCGGTGATCTCGTTGCGCGCCACCAGCTCGCGGTGGATCGCCAGCAGCTCGTCCTCGGTGCAGGGCGCCTTCATGTCCAGCTCGTTCAGCGAGCGAGCGAGACGCTTGGCGTGGCCGCCGAAATCGATCAGCTTGCCCCCCAGCACCGAGGTCACCTCGTAAACCCCGTCAGCCATCAGGAAGGCGCGGTCGAAGATCGACACCTTGGCTTCGGTCTCGGGCAGATACTCGCCATTGACGTAAACGGTGCGCATTGCAGCTCTCTCCATAATTCGATGTCGCTCAGTTCCGCGAAAGCGGAGCCGGGGTCAAGCCCGCCCGCGGTGCGCCAGCGGCGCGGGCCCCCCGTCAGGATCCTGCGGCGCCGGGGCTCAGCCCCAGAGCGCCGCCTCGGGGGCGTGCACGCCCGCCTCGTCATAAATCAGCGCCGGGTCACGGTCCTCGCCCAGCAGCAGCGGCGCGTCGAGATCGACGTATTGCGCGCCCTGCGCCACGATCAGCGCCGGCGCCATGGCCAGCGAGCTGCCCACCATGCAGCCGACGAAGATGCCGTAGCCCTCGGCCTTGGCCGCCTCGAGCAGCGCCAGCGCCTCGGTCAGACCGCCGGTCTTGTCGAGCTTGATGTTGACGATGTCGTATTTGCCCTTGAGCTTCGGCAGCGAGGCGCGATCGTGGCAGCTCTCGTCGGCGCAGATCGGCACCGGGCGTTCCATGCCCAGCAGCGCGTCATCCTCGCCCGCGGGCAGGGGCTGTTCGACCATCGCCACGCCAAGGCGCTTCAGGTGCGGTGCCAGCTCGGCGTAAACCTCGGGGGTCCAGCCCTCGTTGGCATCAACGATGATGGTGCTGTCGGGGGCCCCGGCGCGCACGGCTTCAAGGCGCGGCAGATCCTCGGGCGTGCCCAGCTTGACCTTCAGCAACGGACGGAAGGCGTTCTTGGCGGCCTGTGCCTGCATCTCTTCGGGCGCGGCAAGCGACAGCGTGTAGGCGGTCACCTCGGGCTGCGGCGCGGGCAGATCCAGCAGGTCCCAGACGCGCTTGCCTGCGGTCTTGGCTTCCAGATCCCACAGCGCGCAGTCCACGGCGTTGCGCGCGGCGCCCGACGGCAGCAGATCTTGCAGCGCCTCGCGGGTCACATCCTGCGGCAGCGATTTGATCTGCGCCTCGACGCTGTCCAACGTCTCGTCATAGCGCGCGTAGGGCACGCATTCGCCCCAACCGGTGATGCCGTCGCGGGTGATCTTGACGGTGATCACCTGGGATTCGGTGCGGCTGCCGCGCGAGATGGTGAAGACCTGCGCCAGCTTGAAGGTGTCGCGGGTGACCTCGATGCTCAAACCCTGCCCCTTTCATCTTTCCAAAAATACTCAATCCCCCGGCGCCGGCAGCGCCGCCGCCGGGGGTGATGTGGTCACTGTGCCAGATGGCTCAGAGCGCCGCCACCGCATCCGCGAGGCGATCCGCGCCATGGCGGTAGGGGTCGACGCAGGGCAGACCGAGGCTTTCCTCGACTTCTGCGCAATAGGCCTTGGCCTCGTCTTCACCCATGTGCTGGGTGTTGATCGACACGCCGATCACCTTGCAGTCGGGGTTGGCAACCTGCGCCAGTTGCAGCGCCACGTCGCGCACCGCTTCCAGCGTCGGCAGCTTATAGCCCGGCAGGCCGCGCATGTGGGTGCGGGTCGGCTCGTGGCAGAGCACCAGCGCGTCGGGCTGGCCGCCGTGCACCAGTGCCATGGTCACGCCCGAATAGGACACGTGGAACAGCGAGCCCTGACCTTCGATGATGTCCCAGTGGTCGGGATCATTGTCGGGCGTCAGGTATTCGATCGAGCCGGCCATGAAGTCGGCGATCACCGCGTCGAGCGGCACACCGTCGCCGGTGATCAGGATGCCGGTCTGGCCGGTGGCGCGGAAGGTCGATTTCATGCCCTTCTCACGCATCGCCGCGTCCAGCGCCAGCGCGGTGTACATCTTGCCGACCGAACAGTCGGTGCCCACGGCCAGCAGACGCTTGCCGGTGCGCTTCTCGCCATTGGCGATCGGGTATTGCACCGACGGGATGCGCACGTCGTGCAGCGTCTGGCCGGTGGCCTTGGCAACAGCGGCGAGGTCTTCTTCGTTGCGCAGCAGGTTGTGCAGGCCCGAGGCAAGGTCGAAACCCTCTTCCAGCGCCTCGACCAGCACCTTCTTCCAGGCTTGCGAGATCACGCCGCCACGGTTGGCGACGCCGATCACCAGCGTCTTGGCACCGGCGGCCTTGGCTTCGGCGAGGGTCATGTCCTTGAGGCCCAGGTCGGCCTTGCAGCCGTCGAGGCGGAACTGACCGACGCAGTTCTCGGGGCGCCAGTCCTTGATGCCTTGGGCCACCTTGGCGGCCAGACCGTCGGGTGCGTCACCGAGGAAGAGGAGATACGGCGTCTCGATCATGTGAATATATTCCCTGTGTTCGTGTCTGCTGTCGTCTCGGCGGGCATTCCGTGAGTGGCAGGCCGCCCCCGAGGTGTGTCGGCGCTCATTTTGCCCGGTATGCCACGCAAATCCGTCTCGATTTCCATGACGTTCGCGAAGCCAGCGCCAAATTTCCGCGCATTTTCCCGCAACCGCCGAAGAATCGTGCACGGCCTCTGGGCCGACCGTCAGATTACCGGCGCCGCGGCGCGGCAAATTTTGCTTGCGCAGCATGGAGCAATTTAATAACCCATACATCGCCACATATGTAATTTCATTACCCACTCGAGGTGCCCACATGAGCTTTCGCATCCAGCCCGCCGCGCCTGCCCGTCCGAACCGCTGCCAGCTTTTCGGACCCGGCTCGCGCCCTGCGATCTTTGAGAAGATGGCCGGCAGCGCCGCGGATGTGATCAACCTCGATCTCGAGGACTCGGTGGCCCCGGACGACAAGGATAGCGCACGAGCCAATATCATCGAGGCGATCGGCGACATCGACTGGGGCAAGAAGACCCTTTCGGTGCGCATCAACGGGCTCGACACCCCCTATTGGTAC
This sequence comes from Salipiger sp. ABF4_146, assembly GCF_056161345.1. NCBI lineage: Bacteria > Pseudomonadati > Pseudomonadota > Alphaproteobacteria > Rhodobacterales > Roseobacteraceae > Salipiger > Salipiger sp. ABF4_146. Next base: position 13,798 of record NZ_JBSWYX010000034.1, read on the forward strand.
CGCGACGTGGTCGACCTGCTGGAACAGGCCGGCGACCGGCTCGACCAGATCATGATCCCCAAGGTCGGCTGCGCGGCCGATCTCTACGCCGTCGACGCGCTGGTCACCGCGGTGGAGCGCGCCAAGGGCCGGACCAAGGCGATCAAGTTCGAGGTGATCATCGAAAGCGCCGCCGGCATCGCCCATGTGGAAGAGATCGCCGCCGGCTCGCCCCGGCTCGAGGCGATGAGCCTCGGCGCCGCCGATTTCGCCGCCTCCATGGGCATGGCGACCACCGGCATCGGCGGCACGCAGGAAAATTACTACATGCTGCACGAGGGCGCCAAACACTGGTCGGACCCGTGGCACTGGGCGCAGGCCGCCATCGTCGCCGCCTGCCGCACCCATGGCGTGTTGCCGGTCGACGGGCCGTTCGGCGATTTCTCGGATGACGCGGGCTATCGCGCGCAGGCGCTGCGCTCGGCGACGCTGGGCATGGTCGGCAAATGGGCGATCCACCCCAAGCAGGTGGCGCTGGCCAACGAGGTCTTCACCCCCTCCGAAGGCGCGGTCACCGAAGCGCGCGAGATCCTCGCCGCCATGGAGGACGCCAAGGCCAAGGGCGAAGGTGCCACGGTCTACAAGGGACGGCTGGTGGACATCGCCTCTATCAAACAGGCCGAGGTGATCGTGCGCCAATCCGAGATGATCGCCAGCGCCTGAGCCCACTGCCCGTCCCCGCGGGGACGGGCGCGCGATGCAACAACCGCTGTGCAAGCCCCGCCGCCGTCCCCGCGGGGACGGCGCCTCGCCCAGTCCACGCCCCCGGCGACGCCCACCCCGGCGCGACCTGTCCCGGCGCGACCTGCCCGGCCTTGACCGAAGCAGCCTCCGCCGCCTAGCCTGCGGCTGCATTCAAGACCTCATTTCAGTCATGTCATTTCCCAAACGGAGGCCGCCATGCGTCTCGCGCACCGACTGCCGTATCTCCGCCTGCCTGCCATCTGCCTGCTGCTCTCCGGCGCGATCCTCTCGGGTCTGCTTGGCGCCCCGGCAAGTGCAGACGTCACGCCCTTCAAAACCCCCTCGGGCAACATCGAATGCTACATCGGCGACAGCGGCACCGCGACTGATCTGCAATGCGCGATCTTCGAGTTCAGCGCCGCGCCCAACCAGCCCCGCCCAGCCAATTGCAGCGGCGCATGGGGGCATACTTATGTGCTGCTCGAACGCGGCCCCGTGCAGATGAGCTGCGGCGGGCCGGGCCCGAAGAATACCGCGCCCGGTGTCGATGTCGCGCCCTATGGCGTCTCGGCCCGCTGGGGCGGTATCTCGTGCCTGTCGGACACCTCCGGGCTGCGCTGTCAGAACGCCGATGGGCATGGGTTTCTGCTGTCGCGCCGGGTGCTCGAGGTCTGGTAGGCCCGGCAGCGAATTCTGGACAGCGCCCGCCCGCGCTCCAGCTTCTTCTGCATCGGACGAGGGAAAACGCGCAGGCCGTGGCGGGCCGTGTTGCGCCTGTTACTGTGCAGCGCTAGAGCGCGCCGGACGGGTTCCGCGAAACAAGAAACGCGCCACAAGATACGCGCCAAGGAGGATGTTGATGACGCAGTTCACGCTCGGATGGGAAGAATGGCTCGCCTTGCCCGGTCTTGGCCTGCCGGCGATCCGCGCCAAGGTGGACACCGGCGCGCGGACCTCGGCGCTGCACGCCTTCGCCATCGAGCCCTTCGGCCCGGCTGAAAAGCCGATGGTGCGCTTCGCCATCCATCCCGATCCCGCCGACCCCGATCTCGAGATCATCTGCTCCGCCCCCCTGATGGACCGGCGCGAGGTGACCTCGTCGAACGGCGAGACCGAGCTGCGTTTCGTGATCGAGGCCGAGGTGGTCATGGGCGAGCGCCGCTGGCCGATCGAGATCACCCTCACCGATCGCGGCAGCATGGCCTACCGCATGCTGCTGGGCCGCAGCGCGCTGCTTGATGACATGATCGTCTCGCCCACCCAGCGCATGCAGCAGCCCGAACTGTCGTTCGATTCCTACCGCGCCCTGCCGCGCCGCCAGCGCGCCCAGCGCGCGCTGCGCCTTGCGGTGCTGACCCGCGAGCCGCACAACTACTCGACCAAGCGGCTGATCGAGGCTGCCGAAAGCCGCGGCCACGCGATGGAGGTGATCGACACCTCGCGCTGCTACATGAACATTCGCGCCGTCGGCGGCGAGGTGCATTACGACGGTCGCCGTCTGCCGCATTACGATGCGGTGATCCCGCGTATCGGCGCGTCGATCACCAGCTACGGCACCGCCGTGGTGCGGCAGTTCGAAAGCATGGGCACCTATTGCCTGTCGGGCTCGGAAGGCATCAGCGTCTCGCGCGACAAGCTGCACGCGCATCAGGTGCTGGCCCGCAACCGCATCGGCATGCCGACCACCGCCTTTGCCCGCAGCCCCAAGGACTCGGGCAATCTGGTGGAACTGGTGGGCGGCGCGCCACTGGTGCTGAAGCTGCTGGAAAGCAGTCAGGGCAAGGGCGTTGTTCTGGCCGAGACGCGCAAGGCGGCAGAGAGCGTGATCAGCGCGTTTCAGGGCCTGAAGGCCGACTTCCTCGTGCAGAGCTTCGTCAAGGAAGCCGCGGGCGAAGACATCCGTTGCCTCGTGGTGGGCGGCAAGGTGGTGGCCACCATGCGCCGCCGCGGCAAGCCTGATGATTTCCGTTCGAACCTGCATCAGGGCGGCACCGCCGAGAAGGTGCGGATCAGCCGCGAAGAGCGCGAGGTGGCGATCAAGGCGGCACGGGCGATGAAGCTCGACGTGGCGGGCGTTGATCTGCTGCGCGGCGCCGACGGGCCGAAGGTGCTGGAGGTGAACAGCTCGCCGGGGCTCGAAGGCATCGAGAAGACCTCGGGCAAGGACATCGCCGGGCTGATCATGGAGCACATCGAGACCAAAGTCGCCCCGAAACCACCCCGCTCGAAGGGCCGGACAAAGCGCAGCATCGCCTGAGCCGGGACGCCGCCGCGCGCAGTCATAGCATCAGCGGCTCGGCGTCCTCTTCCTCAGGCGCCGTGTCGTCGGTGACAGGTACGTCATCTTCTGCCGTCAGCAGCGCCGCCATCTCGGCGCTGCTCGGCAGGTGCGTGTATTCATTGGCGACATACTCGCGCTGCAGCCACTCGTCGTAGGAGTCAATCAGCGTGCCGTCGCTTTCCCAGACTTGCGGGTCATGGGCGGCGTATTCGAGGAAGGTCGCGCGCAGATCTTCAAGCTCGGCCCCCTCGACGTTCTCTTCGAACCCCCAAGTGGCATAGCCGTGGTAGCTGGTGACCGTCAGGTCCGAGGAATAATCCCCGGCCGCCGCCGCGGCAAACTCGGCGGCATGCACATGGTCGGAATGCTCCAGCTCTGCATGTTCGCTGGTGTGATCCTGAATGTGGATCTGCTCGGGGCTATGGCGCTCCATCAGCGCGGTGATCACCCCCTGCAACTGCTCGGTGGTGTAGCTGCCCTGCCCGTCCACCGTGCCAGCGCTGTCGATCGAGCCCTCCCACAGCTTTTGCAGACTGTCGAAGTCATAGCGCTCGGACCCGCTGCCATCGAACCCGTCGGGCAGGCGCAGGAAATAAAGCCGCACGTCGGGCTGACTTTCCAGATAGGAGCTGGCGACGTCGAAGACGCTGTCGCCAACCGTCACGCTGACCCGCTCGTCCACCCAGTCGTCGCTACCGGCCATATGGCCGTAGGCGTCTTTCTCTCCGGCCTCGCGCGCGCCCCAGTAATCCTGCCCCAGCCCGAAGTCCCCGGCGGTGAGATAGACCGTGGTGACCGGCGCTGTGCCGTCGATGGCGTCATCAATGGTGGGGTTCATGAAGAGGATGTCGTCGTCCTGATGCGCGACGATGATCATGTCACCCCCGGCGGTCAGATCGGCCCCGTCAGGGATATCCCCCCCATCAGGCACCTCGCCTGTCCCCGCGGGGACACTATCCTCACCGCCCTCTTCCGGCTCTGTGTCCTGTCCGCCGGTGCTATCTCCGCCCCCCTCGGTGACGTCCGCCTCGCCCGACGTGTCCTCTGGCCCGGCATCCCCCAGAGGCGCGACCGTCAGCCCAGAGACCTCGCCGATCAGCGGGTCATCCTCGGGCCAGTTCGACCGACCGATCAGCAGGTTGGTGCGGTCCACGTCGGCAGGCACCACCCCCTGCCCCTCGGCGATACGCGCACCGTCCTTTTCGATCCACATGGTGCCATCGGCCTCGACGCCGACCGACCACTCGGCGGTCTGCCCCTGAACGATGGCGTTCTCCGCCTGCACGCGGTGATCCTCGCCACCCTGCCAGATGCCGAACATCACGCCCCCGGTGTTCTCGACCTGCGTCAGCAGGATGTTGTCCACCCCCGGCCCGCTGCCGAAATCGAACATGCGCTGCCAGTAGCCGCCCTGGATGTCATCGAACCGCGCGGTAAGGCTGAGTGTGAACGGCCCGTCCACCTGCGCCACGCGGCTGTCCTCTCCCCCGGTGCCTGACACGCTCTCCGCGTCGGGCAGCGTATCCTCCTCCGAGGGCGTTTGGTCTCCCGGGATGGTAGCGTCGCCGGGCAGCGTATCTTGCCCTGTCACGGTGTCTGCGTCGGGCAGCGTGTCACCCCCGCCCGAGGTGCTTTCGTCGCCGGTCTCTGCGGCGCTGGTGACATTCAGATCAAGCAGCACCCCATCAAGCGCATCGCCGCCCGCGCCAGCCGCCTCGCCCAGAACCATCTGCTGGCCATCGCCGAGCGCTGGCACGACGGCCTGCGTCTCGGCCAGGCGCAGGCCGTCATTCTCGAGCCACATGGTCCCGTCGTCCTCGACACCCGCGGCGAGCCGCGCATACTCGCCTTCGACCAGCGCACCTTCGACGATCAGTTGGTGGCGTTCGCCCCCGTCCGACACTTCGAACATCAGGTCCTCCGAAGCGCCCACCTGCGTCAGCCGCACGCCCGCCTCTCCGTTCTCAGATGTGGCCTCGAACAGTCCCTGCCACGCCCGCCCGCTCAGATCGTCGAACCGCGCGGTGAGATCGACCCGGAACGCCCCGGCCAGCGGTACCGGATTGTTGAGCCGTCCACCGTCCTCGGCCTCGTCTGCATTCGTGATGTCTAGCCCCAGCACCGCGCCGGCAAGCGGATCGTCCCAGACGCTGTTCGACTCGCCCACAAGCTCCGAGGCGCGCGGCACGTCCGAGGGCACAACCCCCTGCCCCTCGACCAGCCGCGCCCCGTCCTTGGCAATCCACATGCGCCCGTCCGGATCGACGCCCGCCTGCCATGTGGCAGTCTCGCCCTCGGTGATCGCGCCGGCCGCGGTGATCATATGCACCGCGCCGTTCTCGACGACGGCGAACATCATGTCGCCGGTGTTTTCATACTGCGAGAGGATGACGTTGTTGGCCTCTGCGCCATTGCCGAGATCAACGATGCGCTGCCAGTAGCCGCCGATCAGATTGTCAAAGCGCGCCACCGCCTCGATGCGGAAGGCGCCGGAGATGTCTTCGATGTCATGGGCGGGCGCGGTCATGTCGAACGGCGGCATGCCGGATCCTCAAAACGGCGGGTGGCGGGGCGGAACCGGCGGGCCAGCCGGCGTGCGCAAGGCTCGCCCAAATATGTCAATAATTCGACAAGTAACCTCGGCGTGAGTGCGATTGGCCCTTTGGTGGCCGGTGAACGGCGTGAATTACCTCTTGCGGCCAAAGGGTTCACCGGCCGGGACGCCACAAGCGCACCCGCCATGGCCACAGGAGGAGGCGGAAACAATGCATTGAAAAAGATCGCCTTTGTTTCACTTGTTTCCCACATCGATTCCCCGCGCCCTTTCATCGGATTGCGCGAACCCGCACATCGAAGAAAGGAAGTTGCGCAAACCTGACCTTTTTGCGCAGCTTCCGGGCAGTCAGCGGCACCACCGACCCTTGCTGCGCGGGCTTGAGAGCGTTAAACAGCGCCGACACGCTAACTCCGAGGGGAAGCCCCATGCCTGCCTATCGCTCCCGCACCACCACCCACGGCCGCAACATGGCCGGCGCCCGCGGCCTGTGGCGCGCCACCGGCATGACGGACGGCGACTGGAACAAGCCGATCATCGCGATCGTCAACTCCTTCACCCAGTTCGTGCCCGGCCACGTGCACCTCAAGGATCTGGGCCAGATGGTCGCCCGTGAGGTCGAAAAGGCCGGCGGCGTGGCCAAGGAATTCAACACCATCGCGGTCGACGACGGCATCGCCATGGGCCACGACGGCATGCTCTATTCGCTGCCCTCGCGCGAGATCATCGCCGATTCCGTGGAATACATGGTCAACGCGCATTGCGCCGACGCGATGGTCTGCATCTCCAACTGCGACAAGATCACCCCCGGCATGCTGATGGCCGCCATGCGCCTCAACATCCCCGTGGTCTTCGTCTCGGGCGGCCCGATGGAAGCGGGCAAGGTCGAATGGGAAGGCACCGAAAAGGCGCTGGACCTCGTCGATGCCATGGTCGCCGCCGCCGACGACAAATACTCCGACGCGCAAGTGCAGGCGATCGAGGAAGCCGCCTGCCCGACCTGCGGGTCCTGCTCGGGCATGTTCACCGCCAACTCGATGAACTGCCTGACCGAAGCGCTTGGCCTGTCGCTGCCCGGCAACGGCTCGACGCTGGCCACCCACTCGGACCGCCAGCGCCTGTTCGTCGAGGCCGGCCACCTGATCGTCGATCTGGCCAAGCGCTACTACGAGCAGAACGACGCCACCGTGCTGCCGCGCTCGATCGCCACGGTGAAAGCCTTTGAAAACGCCATGACGCTCGACATCGCCATGGGCGGCTCGACCAACACCGTGCTGCACCTGCTGGCCGCCGCCAACGAGGGCGACGTGCCGTTCGAGATGTCCGACATCGACCGGCTGTCGCGACACGTTCCGGTGCTCTGCAAGGTCGCGCCCGCCAAGGACGATGTGCACATGGAAGACGTGCACCGTGCGGGCGGCATCATGTCGATCCTCGGCCAGCTCGACCGCGCCGGGCTGCTCGACACCTCGGTGCACACGGTGCACGCCGAGACCATGGCGCATGCGCTTGATCGCTGGGACGTGACGCGCACTAACTCCGACTCGGTGCATGACTTCTATCGCGCCGCGCCCGGCGGCGTCCGCTCGACCACCGCCTTCTCGCAGTCGATGCGCTACGACACGCTCGATATCGACCGTCAGGCCGGCGTCATCCGCGATGCCGAGCACGCCTTCTCGAAAGACGGCGGCCTTGCGGTGCTCTACGGCAACCTCGCCGAGGACGGCTGCATCGTGAAGACCGCGGGCGTCGACGAGTCGATCCTGAAGTTCACCGGCCCGGCGCGCATCTTTGAATCGCAGGACACGGCGGTGAGCGCAATCCTCACCGGCAAGGTCCACAAAGGCGACGTGGTGCTGATCCGCTACGAGGGCCCGCGCGGTGGTCCGGGGATGCAGGAAATGCTCTACCCGACCTCCTACCTCAAATCGAAGGGGCTCGGAAAAGACTGTGCGCTGGTCACCGACGGGCGCTTCTCGGGCGGCTCCTCGGGCCTGTCCATCGGCCACGTCTCGCCGGAAGCGGCGGAAGGCGGCACCATCGGCCTCGTGGAAGAAGGCGACACGATCGAGATCGACATCCCCAACCGCAAGATCAACCTTGCGGTGGATGACGCGGTGATCGCCGAGCGCCGCGCCGCGCGCGAAGAGAAAGGCTGGCAGCCGGACGAAAAGCGCAAGCGCAAGGTCTCCAAGGCGTTGAAAGCCTATGCCGCGCTGACCACCTCGGCCGCCAAGGGCGCCGTGCGGCAAATCTGAGCCGCCGCGACAGTTCGAGAAAGACACGGCCGTCCCTTCTGGGGACGGCCGTTTTCGTTTCGGGCGGCGGGGTGTTTGGGGGCGGGTGTTTGGGTGTTGGGTGTTTGGGGGGCTCTGCCCCCGCCCGCGCCTGCGCGCGGGCTCCCCCGGGATATTTGGGTCTAAGCGAAGCTGCGGGGCATGGCGCCGGACCTAGCCGGTGCGGGTTTCGCGCGCTTCGCTGGCGGTGACCTCCGCCGCGATCGGCTCGTCATCTTCATCTTCGCCCGCGTCAGCGCTTTCGCCCGCGTCCTCGCTGGCGGTCTCGCGCCCGGCGGCATCCGCGAGGATCATCTCGGCGGCGCGCAGCGCGGCGCCCATCACCGGTGCCAGCGTGCCGCCGGCGGGCATCTCGGGGAAGATCGAGGCATCGCAGACCCGCAGCCCCTCGATCCCGCGCACCCGCAGCCGCGTGTCGAGCGGCATGGTCTCTTCGCTGCCCATCATGCAACTGCCCACCGCGTGGCAGGCCGAGCGGCTGTAGCGCCGATAGAGATCGAGGATGTCGTCCTCGGTCTTGGCCCAGGCCGAGATCACCGTCTCGCCCTCGATGAACTCGGACAGCGCGCTGCGCTGCGCCAGCTTGCGCAGCATCCGCACCGCCGCCACCGCGCGCTGGCGGTCGCGGTCACTGGACAGGTAATTGGCCTCGATCTGCGGCGGAAGATCGGGATCGGGCCCGGCGGCAAACACATAGCCGGTGCTGTCGGGGCGCAGCGTGTGGCAGGTCAGGCGCATTCCCGGCTCTGGCTCAAAGCCGCTGACGCCCTGCGCCGGGTCAAACGAATGCGCCGCGGCGGTGATCATCGTGTCGGGCCGCTCGGCGCCCTTTTGCGCGGCGACAAAGCCCACCAGCTCTGCCCCGCCACGGCTCAGCACGCCATCGCTCGACAGCAGGTAGCGCAGCGCGGTGAGCCACAGACGCATGCCGGTCAGCGCCCGGTTGTCGCTGTCGCGCCAGTGCCGCAGCCGCCAGTTCGTCGCCAGCATCAGCTGATCGCGCAGCCCCCAGCCGATGTTCGGACTGTGGTGCTTGGCCTCGATCCCGGCGCGGCGCAACGCCATGCCATCGCCGATGCCCGACAGCATCAGCAGCTTGGGCGTGATGATCGCCCCGGCGCAGAGGATCACCTCGCCGCGCGCCTCGAAGCGCAGCTGCGCGGTGCCGCGCCGTCCCTCGACGCCGCGCGCGCGGCCCTCATCGAGCAGCACCCGATCCACCCGGACGCCGGTTTCGATGCGCAGGTTCGGCCGGTCCCGCGCCTGACGGATGAACGCCGTCCACGCGGTGCTGCGGCGGCCCTTCTCGTCGATCGTCCAAGCCGCCGGGCCGAGGCCCTCGGGGTCTTCTTCGTTGGGATCGTAGCGCTGACGCCAGCCGCATTCGGCCCCGGCCTGCATCACCGCCTGCATCAGCGGCGACAGCGGCTGCCCGAGCCTGACCTCCAGCGGCCCGCCGCGACCGCGCATCTCGCTTGCGCCAAAGTCGTGGTGCTCGATCTGGCGCAGACAGCGCGACATCTCAGCCCAACCCCAGTCCTCGCTGCCCACCGCGCGCGCCATGCGCGCCCAATCGTCCTCGCCGCCGCGCAGCCACAGCGCATGTCCCACCGCGCTGGTGCCGCCGGGCATGCGCCCGCTCACCCAGCGCTCCGCCGGGCCGCGTGGGCCCGGCTCGACCTGATAGGTGTAACGCCGGGTGGCGTCGGCGAGCAGGCTTTGCCGCGCCCCCGGCACCTGACTGAGCCAATGGCCGCCCGCGCCCCGGCCCTCTTCGAGCAGCAACACCCGGTTGTCCGGATCGGCCGAGAGCCTCTCGGCCAGCACACAGCCCGCCGACCCTGCCCCGACGATGATGTAATCGAACTCCCCCGCCTGCGCGTCGGTCATGTTCCCGTCAAATTCTTCCATGTTTGCCGCCACCCCCTGCGGGAGCGCCGCCTGCCCGAATCGGACCCGCTCAGGATCTTTCGTCCTTGGGCGAGCCCATGACCACATAAGAGGTTATGGCGCTGACCTGCGGTAACATGCCAAGAACCTCGGTGTGGAACTCCTTGTATGCGGCCAAATCGGCCACCTCGATCCGAAGAAGATATTCGAGGTTCCCGGTAATATTGTGGCATTCCTTGACGCCGGGCGCGCGGGTGATGACACGCTCGAACGCCAGTTGCGCGTCCTTGGTGTGCTTGCTGAGCCCGACGGTGACATAGGCGACGAAGCCGACACCGGTCTTTTCCGGGCTGAGCACCGCGCGGTAGCCGCGGATCACCCCCGCCTTCTCCAGCGCCGCAACCCGGCGCAGGCAGGCGGAGGGCGACAAGCCCACGCGCTCGGCCAGCGCGAGGTTGCTGATCCGCCCATCGGCTTTCAGCACCTGCAATATCCTGCGATCAATGTCGTCAATTTCGCTCATACATTTCTTTATGGCGCAGGTTTCGCTGTAGATTGCAACCTTTCACCGAAGCAGACGCGTAACTCTTGCGCCATGACACAGGACCTCATGCTCGCGCTCGCGACCTTCGCCCTCGTCACGGTGATCTCGCCGGGGCCCAACAACCTCATGCTGCTGACCTCGGGCGCCAACTTCGGCCTGGCGCGGAGCTTGCCGCATATGCTGGGCGTGGCGCTGGGGTTTCCGCTGATGGTCCTGCTTGTGGGGCTGGGTGCGATGCGCGTTTTCGAGGCTTATCCGCTGGTCCGTGATGCGCTCACGCTGGTGTCGGTGCTCTACATGGGTTGGCTGGCGTGGAAGATCGCGCACGCCGCGCCCCCCGGCGAGGCCGGGCACCAAAGCGGCGCGCGCCCGCTGAGCTTTCTGCAGGCCGCGGCCTTTCAATGGGTGAACCCCAAGGCGTGGTCGATGGCGCTGGGGGCGATCACCCTCTATGCCGCGGGCGGCGATCTGGCCGCGGTGCTGCTGGTGGCGGGCACCTATGTGGCGATGGGCGCGATCTCGACCACCACGTGGACGGTGCTGGGCGGCGGGCTGCGGCGGGTGCTGACCAACCCGGCGCGGCTGCGCCTGTTCAACTGGAGCATGGCCGCGCTGCTGGTTGCCTCGATGCTGCCGGTGCTGCTTGGCTGACCTCAGCGCTGCGCAGGTCCGGTCCGCCGCCATGGCGCGCGTCAGGCCGTGGCGCCGTTGATTTTCACCCCCTCAGCCGCCCCCGGAGCGGCGCGGCAAATCTTGCTTTGTTGCATCCGGGCGTCTTCGAGGCCATATAGGCCGCGACCAACAAGAGTGCCCGAGCATGACGCATTATCTCGACTTTGAAAAACCCCTCGCCGAGATCGAAGGCAAGGCGGAAGAACTGCGCGCCATGGCGCGGAAGAACGAAGAGATGCATGTGGAGGACGAGGCGGCCGCGCTCGACCGCAAGGCCGACGACCTGCTCAAGGATCTGTACAAGAAGCTGACGCCCTGGCGGAAATGCCAGGTGGCGCGGCATCCGGACCGTCCCCACTGCAAGGACTACATCGAAGCGCTGTTCACCGAGTTCACGCCGCTGGCCGGTGATCGCGGCTTTGCCGACGACCACGCGGTGATGGGCGGTCTGGCGCGGTTCAACGACCGTCCGGTGATGGTGATCGGCCACGAAAAGGGCAACGACACCCAGTCCCGCATCGAGCGCAACTTCGGCATGGCCCGCCCCGAGGGCTATCGCAAGGCGATCCGCCTGATGGAAATGGCCGACAAGTTCGGCCTGCCGGTGATCACGCTGGTGGACACGCCGGGCGCCTACCCCGGCAAGGGCGCGGAAGAGCGCGGCCAGTCCGAGGCGATCGCCCGCTCCACCGAGAAATGCCTGCAGATCGGCGTGCCGCTGGTGACGGTGATCATCGGCGAAGGCGGATCCGGCGGCGCCGTGGCCTTCGCCACCGCCAACCGTGTGGCGATGCTGGAGCATTCGGTGTATTCGGTGATCTCGCCCGAGGGCTGCGCCTCGATCCTGTGGAAGGACGCCGAGAAGATGCGCGAGGCCGCCGAGGCGCTGCGCCTGACGGCGCAGGACCTGCTGAAGCTGGGCGTCGCCGACAAGGTGATCCCCGAACCTCTGGGCGGCGCGCATCGCGGGCCGGAGGCGGCGATCGAGGCGGTGGGCAAGAACATCGCCGCGATGCTGGAAGAAATGGACGGGATGCAGCCCGCCGATCTGGTCAAGGCGCGCCGCGACAAGTTCCTTGCAATGGGGGCCAAGGGCCTCGCCGCCTGAGGCCGGCACCCCGGCGACAGTCACAAATCCCTGCAAGCCCCGGAGCGCGGTTCCCGCCGCATTCCGGGGCTTTCTTCATGTTCTGCCATAAGCTGAAGAACACGCCGTATCGCTCTGGCATGGCTGTATTATTCGACAGCAATTTTCGACGAATTCTGGCGGCGCGGCGGGATAATTCTGAAAATCCGCCCAGCCTTATTTCCACCTCATTGCGCGACAGGTATGGCTCACCGCAGAGGGCGGTATCGTCGCACACAGGAAAATCCAAGATTAAGACAATTTCAAGGAATTTCGCAGCGAAACACGCGCTGGCAATTCAAACGCCCGCAAATCAGCCCCCCCGGCTCCGCTTTGCGGCGTACCTAGCGCAGCGGGATGCCCGCCTGCGGTCGCTTGGCAGAGGGGTCGGAAGAAACTGCCTGCGCAGTCGATTATTATTTCGTTGCAAAGCTCTATGGAGCGGCCTCAGCGCGACACGAGAATCGCGCGGCGCATTCCCATCAATGTATGAGGCAATATCCTGTCTTTCCGCGGCGCGGCACCCAACTCAGATACGCCACTGAAACAGAATGGATATCCAAGACACCTCCCCTTAAGGCGGTAGCTTTTGCGGCGCATTCTTGGCCAATCTCCCTATATCGCTCATTCTTCATCATATTGTCGGCGCTATTTTCCGATTTCTGCCTTGGTTGTTGAGCGCCCGATAGAATGGCGCGCCTCGCTGCGTGCCAAACAAAAGAAAACGCGCTCGCCCCTTTTCGAAGCGAACGCGCCTAGCGAGTTTATTTCTTGAGATTTTTCTCACTTTTAAGGCAATACCTCAGGCGCCCGGTCGACGCCCAAGCGAGAGCGGCCTTCAAGACGTCGCATTCTCTGCCTTGGCGCGCAGCCGTGCACCAACGGACTCGATATCGGGATCGGCGGCCTTGGGGATGATCCGGTAGGCGGCATTGACGAAGCAGAAGAGCGCAAAGCCCAGCAGTCCAACGCACAGCGACGCGACCAGCACGCGGCCATAGACCTGCCCCTGCAGCCAGTCAAAGGCGCTGCCCAGTCCACCCGCTTCGGAGGCGTTGGCGTGCAGCGCGGCGTAGCAGATCAGCATGCCGATGATGCCGATCACCACGCCCTGCGCCGCGAGACCCGCCTTCAGCGCGCCGTTCCAATGGGTGGTGAAGTGATTGGCCTTGAGGTGATTGCGGTACTTCTCCTTCACCGCCTTCATCAGGTAGAACCCGCCCGCGGCGATGGTCAGCGCGCCAGCGATGCCGACGGCGATCTGCCCGCCCGGCGATTGAAGCACGGAGTTGAGCATTTCCTTGCTGCTGCCGCCGCCACTGCGCCCGATGAGCAGCGTCGCGGCCAGAACGCCGATGCCAAGATGCGCACCGCCGGTCACCAGCATGCCGCCGCGCGCCACAAGGCCCTTGGCGTCGCGGCCATAGGCTTCGAGGTCCCAGATGCAATCCACCAACCGCCAGATGGCGTAGGCCAGCATCCCCAGCGCGATCAGCACGATCACCGCCGTGCCCCAGCCGCCCTGCAGGCTTTGCATGGCCTCCGAGGTGCCCTCGGCCTGACCGCCGCGCAGGATCGAAAACAGCGACACTCCAGCCACCACGAGGTACACCAGCCCCCGGCCCGAATAGCCGGCGCGCATGATCGGGATCGCCCACGCAAAATCTTCGGGATTCACGTCCTCGAGCCGCTTGGCGCGGCGCGAGTCCGGCTTGATGGAGAGAGATTCAGCGAGGGACATGGCAAGACTCCGGTCTGGCAAAAGGGCGTGACGACTTGCCCCCTCAATGCCCGTGCAGCCCTCCGGGTTCCCCCGCCCGGCCCTCAGGTCGCCAGCATCCGCAATCCCTGTGTCACGTCCGAACGCACCGCCAGCCGCAGCCCCGGCTCATCGCCCGCCTTCAGCGCGGCGATAATCAGGCGGTGGTAGTGCGGCGCTTCGGTGCGGCGCAACCGCCCGTAGAGCTTGCGCATCGTCGGCCCAAGTTGAAGCCAGACGGTTTCCGTCATCGCCAGCATCGCCGGCGCCTGCGCGCGCAGATAGAGCGTGCGGTGAAACTCCAGATTGGTGCGGATGTAGCCCACCGCGTCGCGGGCTTGGATCACCTCGGAAATGGTGCCGTTGATCGCCTGCAGCCGGTCGATCAGAGCCATATGCGCCCGCGGCAGCGCGCGCGAAGCAAGCTCGACCTCGATCAGCGCGCGCAGCGCCGCCAATTCCTCGATCCGCTCGTTCGACAGTTCGGGCGTCGAGACCCGCCCGGAAGAGGACATCGACAGCGCGCCTTCGGCCACCAGCCGGTTGATCGCCTCGCGCGCAGGCGTCATCGACACGTCGAACTCGCGCCCGATGCCGCGCAGGGTGAGCGACTCGCCGGGCGCGATCTGGCCCAGCATGATGCGCTGGCGCAGGCCGCGGTAGACGCGCTCATGCGCGGACAGGACAACTTCGGACGGGCGGGGCTGGGGCTGGATCATGATCCGGGCAATCTCCGATGCGGCGGGGCTGGCGTCAATCGCCGAAACGGTAGCGATGCAGCGAGGCGCCCTCGACCTGCAGCCAACGCCGCGCCGGGCGCCAGTCGCCGTAAAGCTGCTCGACCACCGACCAGAACGCCGGGGAATGGTTCATCTGCGCCAGATGCGCGACCTCATGCGCGGCGACATAATCCAGAACCTCGGGCGGCGCCATGATCAGCCGCCACGAATACATCAACCCGCCGTCAGCCGTGCACGAGCCCCAGCGCGAGCGCGTGTCGCGCAGCGTCAGCCGGCTGTAGGGCAGCCCCAGCGCAGCGGCATGCCGGTCCGAGGCTTCGGCCAGACGGTTGCGCGCCTCGGCCTTGAGCCAGCCAAGCAGCCGCGCCGCCACGCGCTCTGGCGGGCCGGGCACCGCAAGCTGATCCGGCGCAAGGCGCAGGCTGCGCCCCTGCCCCGGCACGAGGCGGCGCATTTCCCCGGCGATCGGCAGGCATTCTCCGAGGCCCAGCCAGACATCGGCGCCGCGCTGCTCGAGATGGCCGCGCAGCCAGCCTTCCTTCTCGCGCAGAAAGCCGATGGCCTCGGCCTCGGGCAGCCGCCGCGGCAGGGTCAGCGTGACCCGCCCGTCAAGCTGCGAGAGCCGCAGGGACAGCCGCCGCGCCTGCGCCGAGCGACGCAGGGTGACGGCGATCGGCGGGTTGCCGGGAAGGGTGAACTGCCCCATTTTTATTGCCTCTGGACTGCCTCGGCCAAAAGTTTTGACACCGCCCTTGTGTTATGGCAGACGCTGCAGATTGTCGACCGTACAAGCCAGCTGAAGGGGACCACCCATGCCCAAAGAAGAATGGGGCACGAAGCGCGTCTGCCCGACCACCGGGAAGCGTTTCTACGACCTGAACAAGGATCCGATCGTCTCGCCCTACACGGGTGAGGTGCTGCAACTCGACACCGGCAAGCGCACCATGCTGTCGGCCGACCAGGCAGACGGCGCCCCGCGCCGGTCCCAGACCGAGAACAACGAAGAGGGCGATCTGCTCGAAGACGACGTCGAGGTCGAACTCGATGACGATGATGTTCTCGACGACGATGACGACGACGACAACGTCTCGCTGGACGAGATCACCGACGTCGCCGGAGAGGACGAAGAGTAAGCCTCGAACTTTTTTCTGCGGGCGGTCATTTTTTCGCTTGAACCCGCCCGCAGCATCCCATAGATCACGCCGCACAGCGTCGGAGACGACGCGGCGGACACCGCTCCGGAGCCAAGCTCGGCACTGACCGACACGGCAAAAGAGCACCGCGATTGGGGCCTTAGCTCAGCTGGGAGAGCGCCTGCATGGCATGCAGGAGGTCAGGGGTTCGATCCCCCTAGGCTCCACCAATCCTCTCTTGAAAAGCACCAGATAGTTCTGCCTTTCTTGTAAGAGGGCTTGTCTCTGTCAAGCAGACCGGTGTTGTTTTCCCTGCGAAAATCCATGCTGCTTTGATCCGCGCCTTTCAGCGCGTCGATCGCTTCGCAGCCCCCCTCTGTCAAAACCGAGGATGGCCCATGAGCGACCATTTCTTCGTCGTGACGGGCGGTCCCGGTGCGGGCAAGACCAGCCTCATCACCGAGCTCGCCCGCCGCGGCCTTCACACGACCCCCGAATCCGGCCGCGCGGTCATCCGCGAGGAGATGCAGAGCGGCGGAGACGCTCTCACCTGGGGGAATCGTATGGCCTATGCCGAACGGATGCTTGAGCGCGACCTCCGCGCCTACCGCACCGCACAGACACTCCCAGGCCCCGTGATCTTCGACTCACTTCTCGTCATTCCGTGAGCAACTTGGCGATCCGCTGCCTTCCAGTGCCGCCCAAGTATGGCGCCAACCGCTAACACGCCCTGAGCTGACCCCTGCGAGTGGTCCGGGTTAAATGCTAATGCATGGTCGGCCTTCGATCTATGGGGATGAAGGTCTCCGGTGCCGGTGTCCG
>NZ_JBSWYX010000035.1:0-29789 GCF_056161345.1 Salipiger sp. ABF4_146
AGCAAATTAAACGTGCCGCGCCAGCGAGCGCATTAGCGCATTCGACCGGACGATCGGTGGCCGCCGAACGGGTTATCGGAGGTCTCCACCTTCGTGCCGGGTAGTGCGGCCGTCGATTGCTGAATATCTCGATTTCTGCGCGACATGCGGGGTGACGCAGGCTTTACGCAGGTCGGCGACAAACTCGGCTGCGTCGAAGCCCTTGTCGGCGCCCAACGTCAGTTGCCGGGTCGAACCAGGGGAGTGGCGGTGGATCATGTCCAGTGCGGCGCGCCGTTCGGCATGGCCATCGGCCTGCGTCAGGTCTCCTTGCACGATGAGCCCACTCCGGTTTTCCATCAGCGCATGCCCGATGAAGCACAGCATGGCGCCGGTGCCGGACGACTTCTTGTAGAGCCGGGCATCGGGATCGGTGATCGAGGCGTGGGTGGCATTCGAGCGCTTCTCGCCTCGGAAGTCGACCTCAGCATTGCGTTCCTGGTTGGTGGGGCGGGGCATCGGTGCGGTCTCGGGTTCGGTCGGTTCAGGCTGATCTTCGGCGATGGCGTCGGGTCCGGACGGGCCGCCCGGATCGTCATCGGGCGGCGTGTCGCCAGTCTTCGGCTGAAAGCTCTTCATCGAAGCCCAAGCCTTGACCAGCGTGCCATCGACCGAGAAGTGATCGTTCGACAGAAGCGGAGCGACCTCGCGATGGGCCAGGATCGCCGCCATCACCTTACGCGACATGTCGGTCGTCAGCAGCCGGTCGCGGTTCTTGGTGAAGACGGTTGGGACCCAGACAGGATCGTCAATCCCAAGGCCGACGAACCAGCGGAACAAGAGGTTATACTGCATCTGTTCCATCAACTGCCGCTCGGAGCGGACCGAGAACAGGATTTGCAACAGGCTGGCCCGGATCAGCCGTTCCGGCGGGATCGAGGGGCGACCGAAATCGGTGTAAAGCGCCTCGATCTCGGCATCGAGGCTGCCAAGGGCCTCGTTCACCACATGCCTGATCTTCCGCAACGGATGCCGGTCAGGAATGCGCGCCTCCAGGTCCACATAGCTGAACAGCGACCCGCTCGCCTCGTCCGTCCCACGCATCATTCACCCCCGCCAAAGCACGCCGAGGCTGAATCATGTTCTGCCTTCCAGGTCGAGCCCGGACTATTTCAGCAGCCTGTTAGACAGGAGGGACCAACCGGGGCAGGCGGGTCAGAAACCATAGAAGAATGATTCAGGCTTCCTTTCTCATCAAAGAACAGCAATATTTGGAATATTTGAAGGCGCTTTTTTTGAGACTTTTGGGGGCATTTTGAAATATGCCGTTTGGGCGAAACATTGCAGCGTCGGTCTGACGCCTTGGAACCTAAAAAGATCAGGGCCGATGTTGTTATCCTCGGCTGTGGTGTTGCCGGACTGACGGCAGCCTATGAACTGCGCCGAGACGGATACTCGGTGACCATGATCGATCAGGCCGCGCACTGCGGGGGCACGCATATGTCGCGCAACATAGGGCCGTACACGTTTGATGCGGGGAGCATCTTTTTCGAGGTCTGCCACCCGCTGTTTTCGATGTTCGAGGGGGTGAAGGAGAGATGCCCGAAGGTCCGGCGTCGTCAGGGCCGTATCGCGCCGGATGGCCGGGTCTGGCACTATCCCTTTGCGATGCACGAGTTCTCAAAATGGCCTTTGCGCCAACAGGCCCGCGGGATTGCGGATCTTCTGAGAGCCCGGCTGTACCCGCCCAAGCAATCGAACGCCGAAGACTTTTGCCTGTCCCATCTGGGCAAGACGACCTACGAGAGATCTGGCCTGAAGAACTATATCACGCGTTTTCACCAGACCCCCGCGCGAGACATCGACGTTCTTTTTTGCGAGCGACGTATGGGGTTCATTCGTAGGATGGCGCGTGTCTCGGGGCTTTTTGATATGCTTCGGAGGACCTGGATCAAGAGCAAAGCGCCTCCGCCGCCCCGCCCGCCGATGTTGGTGCGGCCGCCAGAGGGGTTTGGCGCGCTCTATGAGGAGATAAAGCAAATACTCGAAAAGCGCGGTGTGCGCTTCGTGATGACCGCGCCGCTGGCCGAGATCCGCAAGGAGATGAATTTCTTCCGGGTCAAGGCCGGTGCCTACGAGGTGGAGGCGCAGCATGTTGTCGGCGCGATGCCGCTGGAGACCATGACAAGGGCGGCGCTAGGGAAGGAGACCGGGCTGGAGAGCATCGATCTTCTGACATTGTTTATCAGCGTCTCGCAGATCCATAAGTTCGACGGAACGGTGCTGTTTAATTTTCACGAGCTGGGACGCTGGAAGCGTCTGACCGTCTATTCGCGCATTTATGGTCATGCCGAGGGGCGGGAGTATTTTGCCGTGGAAATCACCCACCAGAAAAATGAACCAAAGAACGCCGATGCCGCCTTCGCGCAGTTCTGCGAAGACGTGAGAGATTTCGGGCTGTTCTCGGAGGATTTGGCGCTGGAGGGGCATGAGATCATCGAGGACGCATACCCATTGTATCGCAGTGGCTGCTCCGTCAGGGTTGAAGATGCGGTGGCGCAGCTGACTGAATTCGGGATCATCCCGGTCGGGCGTCAGGGCCGTTTTGCCTATCTGCCGATCTCGGCGCAGGTCGTGGAAAGAACACGGGCGACGCTGCAAGCCTCCGCGTTGGGGCGATCGGCCCGCGTGCGCACTGGGCCGCCCGACGTGTGAGTGGTGGCCATCGTAACCGCAGGCATGTGCCGCAGCGTTCACCCCTTTCCAAATGCTTCGTTCGCGTCGGGCCGACGTGGCGGCGCTGGGGTTGAGACATCCTAGGCGGGCACATTGAAAATTAGTGCCGTTTTCGAGTGGTTTTGTTTCAGGGCATATCCGTGACTTGCGTCGGTGTATTTCTGATTTTAGTCAACATCAGTGACCTAAGTTTTCGCGTAGGTGGGGCTTGTTTCTCGTGCGCGCACATCGATGGTCGGGGTGCCGCTTACTGATTTGGTGCGTGGCAGATTCGGGTGATTTTCGCTTGGCACGCCTGCGGACTTCTGCGGGTCTCTGGCAGAGGAAACGGCGAAACATGGAAAATAGGCGCACTGTGGGTGGTCGCGGGTTTCGAAGTAAAGATAAGAGCGAATTAAATAGGTTACACCTTATGGATGTATCTCCACCTGACGAAAATATCGAACCGGATACTTTGCCGCTTGGATGCCAAGCCAACGAACCAAGAGGCTGTTGGGGTGCAGAGCGGCAAACTCCTGAGAGCTTCTGAGGTCGCGAACTTAGGCTCACTGCACAGGCGCTGACAAAGACGACGTCGTGGTGAACCGCACTTGGGCTATATTTTGCGCTGGGACGGTCTGCCGATGTATGGCTGACCTCGCGATATGATTTTTAGTTTATGTGATTTAAAACATATGTTTATGGTAAATATGAAGCAAGACTGCTGCAAGGAAATCCTAGCTTGGTTGCTGCGAATCTGGCACCGCGATGACCCTCCGGTGTGCCAGTTGCACATCTCAAGGATTGGCGTCGGGACGTAGTTTCCCAAGAAGGAAGCCCCGATCGGCTACGATTTCGCGCCACGCCTTTTGCAGGAGTTCTCACGCAGCCCAGAAACGCAATCTACTTCTTGAATTCAATCTTGGCGGGTGTTCCGGGGAAAGATTTGTCCGTGCTGCTTAACCCTTCAGCAGTATTCGCGCGTACATTTTGGATAATATCACGATTAGGGGCTCGGCGCTTTGCGATCATTTCGCCATGTGGTAGCAAAATCAGGATGTGCGTCCTGGTCATTTCGTTTTTTTTGGCCGGTGTTTATGCAGAAAATTGTTCTTGTTCTCCTCTAAGATATTAATTTAACGCCCATTCCTCCGGCGGTTTCACCTGGTCGGAGGACGGCTGCGGCTATTTCTTGCCGAATACCCATCTGTGAGGTCCTGATATCATGCCGACTTTCCCGCGCCGGGCAGCGATTGCGCTGCTCGCATTTCTATCGACGTGCAGCATTGCTGCCGACACGATGCCGGCCGCCGAGCAGCGCGGCCCGCAACTTGCCGCAGCATCGAACTTTGGCCACGGCTGGAACGCTCAGCTTTTTGATCAGGCGATTGCCTTCGGCGTGCGCGATTTCCGGGACATCGTGTACTGGAACTCGGTTGAAACCGAGAAGGGCGACTACGTCTTTGACGAGGGGGCGCTGAATTATCCGCTGGCGATCGAAGCGGCGGGCGCTGGCATGAGCCTGACAGTCAACTGGGGCAATGATCTCTACGATGAGGGCTATACCCCCTACACGCCTGACGGACGGGCCGCGCTCGGTGACTTCGTGGTCGCCACGCTCGATGCCTTTCCTGCCATCGACACGGTCGAGGTGGGCAACGAGTTCAACGGCCAGAATTTCGTCGACGGGCCGATCCGCGATTCCGTACGGGATGACCGGGCGGCCGAGCATTTTGAGTTGCTCAAGGCCGTGTATGGAGCGGTGAAGGCGAAGCGACCGGATGTTGCGGTTCTTGGCGGAGCGACCCATTCGCTGCCCCTGAGCTACCTGTGGTCGCTGATGGATCAGGGAGGCGGCGCCTATATGGATGCCTTGGCGGTGCACCCCTATACCACGGCCCCCGAGCATTTGGTGCGGCAAATCGAGGTGTTTCGGCGCAACGCCGCCAGCCGTGATGTGCCACTTCAGGTCACCGAGTTTGGCGACCCAGATCCGGAGACCGCTCCCGGCTTTCTTGTCCGCATGTACTGTGCAATGGCCCTCGCAGGGGTTACGCGAAGCGTCTGGTATCCGCTGAACGCCCGCGGGGACAGCATGCAGCCGCTGGTTGACGAGAAGACGGGGCAGGCCACCGGCGTTGGCCGGGCTTTCAGCTTTGTGGACGAGAATTTCGTCGGCAAAAAGGTCCGTGACGTGAGCCCCGACCCGTTCACCTACGCTTGCCTCTTCGACGAGCGGAAGCTTGTGATCTGGGGCGAGCCCCGCGACGTCATCCTCGCGTCTGACGCGACGGTCACCGATGTTATGGGTACGAAGATCGGACACGATGGCCTTCGGCTGTCGATGACCAATCCGCTGATCGTAAGTTCGGATGAGCCGATCGAGTTCGGAAGGACATTGAGCCTGTCTAAAAACCGGATCGTTGCCGACAGCTATCATCAGTTCAGCTACCCGGAAGAAGACAAGCGATACGCCAAAGAGGATCCGTTCCGGCGGTTTGTGGAGCGCGGCGACCGCTCGGTGCGGCTCTACGTTATGCCCGGACAGGACGGTCCAGGCACGCCCTGGACACCTTACCTCGGCAACCGTTTCCTGCGCCCCGTGCGCGTGACCGAGGATGCCATCGTGCCAGCGGGCACGAGCGAAGACCCGAAAAACGTGGTGGTGCGCTACCGTGCGGCCGAGGCCGCGGACCTTCAGGTGAAAGCCAAGTGGAACCCAGCGGAGCACAGCACCGACGGCGTAGACCTCACCGTCCGGCTCAACGAGATGCCGCTGCTGGTTCAGACCGGGCTCAAGATCGCACAGGACGTTACTCTGCCGAAGGTCGTGCTGAAGAAGGGCGACCGCTTGGACTTCGTTCTTGGTCCCGGCGGGAACTCTGACGGAGACATCGTGGGGTATCGAATTCAACTGATTAGCAATGATTGAGGCAGGCGCAGCACGCATTTCGCTGGCTTCGTTCGTTTGAACAACACAATTGAGGAGGTGGGCCCATGCGCGTGGCCGTCATACATTATTGGCTCGTCGGAATGAGGGGCGGTGAACGTGTGCTCGAGCAAATTCTCGAGTGTTATCCCCAAGCGGATATCTTCACCCACGTTTTGGATCGCTCGAAAGTCTCGGAGCGGATCCTTCGGCACCGGATCACGGAGAGTCTTGTGGGACGTCTTCCGGGGGCCAAGAAGCACTACAAGAAGTATCTGGGCTTTATGCCCCGCGCCCTCGAGGAGTTCGACCTTTCCGGCTATGATCTGGTTATTTCATCAGAGTCCGGCCCGGCGAAGGGTGTGCTGGCGCCGCCCGGCGCGCTGCATGTGTGCTACTGCCACACGCCGATGCGCTACCTTTATGACCATTACCCGCAATATCGCGATAGTCTCGGGGTGGTGAGCCGATCATATTTCTCGCGCCTCAGCCATACGTTGCGGCAATGGGATCTCGCCTCCGCGGCGCGGGTTGATGCCTTTGTCGCCAATTCGAGCTTCACCGCTTCGCGGGTCGAACGCTTCTGGGGGCGCGACGCGAAAGTTGTGCACCCGCCGGTGGACCTGCAGGCCTATTCACCGGGTACGGGCGCTCCGAAAGACTATTACCTCGCGGTGTCTGAACTCGTGCGCTACAAGCGCATCGATCTTGCGATCGAGGCCTTCCGGGATTTCGGGCGCAAGTTGATCGTTGTAGGGGACGGCGAAGAGCGGGCCGCGCTGATCCGAAATGCGCCGGACAACGTCGAATTCCGCGGTCGGGTCCCAGTTGGAGAGCTCCAGGAACTCTACCGTAACGCCAAGGCGCTGGTGTTCCCCGGCGAAGAGGATTTCGGGATTGTTCCCGTCGAGGCAATGGCCTGTGGCTTGCCGGTCATTGCGCTGCGCGCTGGCGGCGCGCTCGACAGCGTGCAAGAGGGCCGAACCGGTCTTTTCTTTCAGCACGCAACCGTTGAGTCGCTGCACGATGCGATACGGCAGTTTGAAACGCGATGCTTTGACCGCGACGTTGTCGCGGCACGGGCCGAGGATTTTTCGCAGGAAACCTTCCGTCGTAAGTTCCGCGAGGTGATCGATGGACTTCGCTGGAACCGATCTGTGACCCGCGGCAGGCTCGACCGCCCGCTGCTGAATTCGGCGGTCGTGATGGACCGTAGTTCGGCGTTCGCGCCGCGCGAACGCACGGGTCTATAAACATCTTGCCCCGCGGTGTGTGCCGCGGGGCCAGCTTCGGGCGCCGGTTGCCCCTGTGCGATCGGTGGCATGGTGGCCGATTGAGTCCTAAGGCGGCGGCGCGCCCCTTTGCGACATTCCGAAGGTAGGCACCCCGGCCTATTTTTGCGCGACCCTGTCCCCTGTAATCACCAAATTTTCCTATGCTTTAGCTTGCTTCGCTGTGCTGTTCTTCTTCGGGAGGAATGTCGCGGCGCCTGACTGGCCAAGTATGAAAATATACCGCAGGACGTGAGCGTTGGGGATTTCGATTGCTATGGGATATAGGGCAGCCTTTGGCGTGAATGCCTTTTGTCTTTAAGTTTTACAAAAATTCGGGTATTAGCTTTCGGTGGCGTACACGGATGTGGGCGCTACGTATATGAGTGATCGCGTTTGCAGCGCGGAATTTCGGTAAACTATAGAATGTCGGGAGGGTATGCTCTGCGAAAGTTCCCGGAAGACGGTCAGAAAGTTGAGCGCATCAGACGAAAGGCAACTTTCCTTCTGCCTCCGCTGGTTCTGACACAAACCCTGTGCATTTTGTGGGCTCTTCTGAACGGCAGTAACCTTCTGAAGTGGAGCCTTCTTGGATGGCTCGCCGCTGCGCCGATTACGCTATTTTGGGTGTGGTATCTAACTGTGCGAAGCGCGCGGGTCAGCGGCGCTGACCCTGCTGAAACGGGATCAAACAAGGCAAGCAAAAGCTCACCTGCCGCCTCCAAGTTGACCGCTGACAAAGGCAGTGATCGTCTTTAGCAGAATAGACAAATCATTGGCTAAGCTGGCATTTTCTACGTAGTATGTATCAAGACGCACGCGTTCTTCGTAGGAAGTATCTGATCTGCCGCCCACCTGCCACAAGCCGGTCAAACCGGGCTTCACCGAAAGATAATGGTCTTTGAATTGGCCATATCTGCTGAGTTCCTCAAAGATTATGGGGCGCGGGCCGACGAGGCTCATTTCGCCCCGGAGGACGTTGAAAAGCTGGGGCAGCTCATCCAAGCTGGAGCGCCGGAGCATCTGTCCGACCACGCCGAGAATGCGGGGATCCTTTTCCAGCTTGAAGTTTCTTTCCCATTCGTGGCGCAACATTGAATCGCGCGTAAGAGCGCGTTCCAAGATCGCCTCGGAGTCGCGGACCATTGTCCTGAACTTGATGCAGTTGAACGGCTTCCTGTTCTTTCCGATTCGACGATGCAGATAGAAGACCGGCGCCCCATCCGCGCGCCAGACCAGTAGAGCGACAAGGACCAAAAAGGGTGCAAATAGCGCGATGAGGGCGGACGCGAATAGGATGTCCATACCTCGTTTCGCGGCGTCGTAGAACGTACGGCGCCCCGGAACCGTCGTGTCACGGCCAAAGTCGACCTCGCCAGATGATACTTCGAATTCCATTTTCTGAACGCGCGATGCAACGCGAGGCGTTTGCCTATGCATGGTCAATCCCCCTAGGGAATCAAATAATCTTCGAAATATCCCTCATATTCCCACGGTGGGCAGCTTTCGGAAACACATTTGAACCGATTGTACTTCTATCGGCGAAAAGGTGACGCGGATCGTCTATATAGTGGTCGCTGCGACGAATGTGCTCAGTCTTCGGTCGTTGTGGTGGTGAGTGCTGTGTTTGGAATTTTGTAAGAATTCAGGAATGTGATCTTTTCCCTGTGGTGAGTCGCAAAAGTATTTCCGCGGTTAAAATGGTATGCCAAAGGTATGGTGGGAAATGCAGTTAAATTTCAATGCATTTTAAGGTGTAATTTCAGGTCATCATTCGGGCGCGGTGCTGGGCTCTATGTTGGCGACTTCGAATGGCGTTTCTTCCGCGAATGGTGCTTGCCGAATCTTGGTGCAGCTCGGTCGGCCAAAGGATGCCCCAGACAGGTCGGTCGAGCCGGACCGGAGCGGGGGCAAGCGAAACGGCAGGCATCTGCATCACGGTAGCGGTGCTTGCCTTGCGGTGACCAAGACCGTGGTGCGCTGCGTGCAGTGGCGTGATCTGTAACCTTGGGTTGGGTAATACTTTCAGCGTCGGACAAAGCGGGTCACTTGGCGAACTCTGCCGGGTAACACGCTCTGGTCAAAGTACATTAATTCACGGAGTATGGACTTCCTTGGGGCGTCATAGCGTGATGCGGCCGGCTTTCAAAGCCGTCAGACCTGCGCGCTCGCAGCGGCGTTCATACCACCTAGGAGGGACTCCTGCGCTTCTTCCCAGAGGTCAGCGGTCTCTGTCAGAACCCTATCGGCAGTCTCGTGCGGCAGCTTTCCTTTCCAAGCACCGACGACAGACTTGCTGTCGCGCTGGTGTTGGTGTTGCCGTGCCGCAGCAGAAGCGGCGCCGCTCTGGGCCGAACTTTCCCGCCGTATCCTGTCGCTGACCTCGGCCGTGAACTCGAGACCGAGCCAGTCGTAGAGCTGGCTGAAGTACGCCATCGGTTTCAGGCACAGGTCGTCATGTAGGATAAAAACCCAATCGGGGCGGCGGCGCCGAAGATCGAGTGTTGCGGCGGTGAAAAGCTGCCACTGCAGGATGAGATCGGAAATCAGCGTACCGGGAACGCGCCGCCTTTTGGTGACCGCGGCAGCGAGTTCGGGTCGGCCCGCGGGTACCGCATGGCGCAACATCGCCTCGATTTCGCTCTCCCAGCCTAGCGAAAGGTAGCTCGCGACGACGCTGCAGGGGTGGCGGAGCATAACGACCACCTGCGCTGAATATGTGTCGGCGATCCATTCGCTGGAATAAAAGGCGATTGGGTCCTTGATGCAGACCCGGTTCGGCGAGACGAAATCTTTGCGATGGCGCAGCAGCCGGCGGGCGGCGAGTCGGGCCGGGGTGTAACGCTGCGGTGCCGGCCTCCAGCGTTCAGCGACCCCCTGAAAGGCCAAGCTCGCGCGTCGCGGGAGCTGTGCCAGAGCGATCATGTCGTCAATTTCTTGGCGGAAAGGCGGACTGTTGGCATTGGTCAGCGCCATGAATCGTTCGCTCAGCTGTAGGCGGGCGCCAACATCATCATTGAAAGGCTCATAGAGCAGAAACACCGAAGGTGACGCGCCGATAATGTTGCCTGTCCATGTCGTGCCGCTGCGCGGACAGCCGGTGACGAGTATGGGGCGTGCGGAGGGCATCATGCCGCCCGAGACAGCAGGGCCCGGCACACCGGGTTGAGCAGCGCCGCTGCATCTTCGTGCATTTCCGGCGACGGGTAATAGGGGTTGTGGGTCCAGACCTGCGAAAGATCGGGGCGGTCGTTTCCGGTATTCACTGTCGTCGGCTCGCCGGTGAAACGGTCATACAGCGGCTGAGGAGAGCCCCGCTCGGACACGCATTGCACGTAGTGCGCAACCTCTCTGGTGAGTCCGTTCATCATGCCAGCTGTCACCAGTTGCGGGAATTTTCCGAACAAGGCGTTGACGTTGTCGTAGCGTTGCCACCACCAAACAAGCTTGCCGGAATGGTGCAGACCCGGGCGTCGTTTGGAAATCCACAGAAGTACGATTGGCACCTCGATCGCCTCAAAGAACGCCTTGTAATTGGTGATCCAGTTCTGACGGGTTTCGTGCAGGATTTGCCGCATCTCTCGCGGGCCGTGGAACACGCGGATGGCGCGGGCCAGCGGGGCGGGCAAGGCGTGCAGCTCGTTTCTCTCCAGCAGCTTTCGGTAGGCATCATCGGCCGAGATGTGTGTTCCGGTGGCTCGCTCGACCAGATATTCCAAGCCGTTGCTGCGGAACAGGCTGTTGTCTTCGCTCCGACCGGACATGACTTGGATGATCGCGAAGCGGCCCTTGTTGACCACATCGATAAGCGCGCGATGACGCAGATAGAAGCGGGGCCCGGCCCCACCATATCCGAAATTGGCGAACTCGATACCAAGGCTATTCTGCAAGATCTCTGGGAACGGCATCTCGCAGAAGCATCCGAAGGTCTGTGCCGCGCCGAGGCAGGTCGCATAGTCGCCGGGTGTCAATCGGGGAGGCGGGCCGCGAAAGGACAAGCCAGAGCTCGCGTGTTCATACATCTGGTAGTCGACGATGGCGAAGTCGCGGCGCTGATAGCCAGAGAGGTGCTCTTGGTGTGCGGTATCTAAAGAAGCCATCCTGAAATTCCATCCGATCAATAACGTATTGAATTTTTGAAAATTTCTCACGGACCTGTCTCCGGGCACGCAACCTTGGCTCGGCCACAAAGCAGTTCAAGCGGGCGCGGCCCTCCGCCGCCGGCCATGCTGGTGCAGCGTCTTTGCAAGGTCGGAGAGGTCGCCACGTTGCGAAAACCGGGTGTAATAGGCCGCTGCGGCCTCAGAGGCGCTGCGCAGCCGCTCTGGGTGCGAAAGGACCTCCTGCATCAAGTCAGGGTCGAGTGGGAACACGCAGCCCTCATAGCCAGAGGTGAGCCCGTCTTTCGAGGCTTCCGAGGCGAACACCGGCTTGCCGTGGCGCAAAGCGTCCACGAGCTTGATGTTCAGCCCGGTGCCATGCGTCGGCGACAGACATGCCTTCGATTGGGCATAGGTCCTCTGCAACTCTTCAGCGGAAAGGAAATGTAGCAGAGAGATGTTCGGAAACGCCTGAGCCAGCTCTTTTATCTCTGGCCGATCGCAAATAAGACCACAGAACGCGAACCGCAAGTCCCGCAGCTTTTCACCTTGCTTGGCGAAAAGATCGCAGATTCCGGATATATTGATGTGATTGCCTGAAGCGGCGAATAGAAGGTCGAATTTCGTCTCTTCGCACCCGTCTGTTTCGGTGAGTGCATGCATTTCATATTCCGGGATATAGTTTATGTCAGCTTTGGGGAGAATGTTTCGGTAAAAATAAGTTTCATTTGGGGAAATCGTGATGAGAGACTTCACCGTTTCGAAGGCAGCAATCTCATATCGGAGAGCAAGGAGGTTCTTCAAAGAAACCAGAGATGTCCCGGAGGTTTTGGCGCGACGGAAGTAACGCAGATCATGTGTTTCGACGATGGCGTTCTCGGGTTCGAGGCCGTTGATCTGAGCGAGACTGTCTACGTAGTTGACCACATAGAGAATGGCGTCGTGGGTCGCACGCAAATTTTGATAGTTCGGCGTTCTCCAGGGCAGCGCGAGGCGTAGCGTCTTTTGCGCCAGTGAAGGGGCGCAGAGGATGAGGAACTTTTTCAGTTTGCTAAGTATTCTCAATAGAACGGTCTCTGTGTCAGAGACAAGCCTGACACCGGGAAAGCGTGCGGCAAAAGCAGCCTCCTGCTCGGCAGTCCAGGCATCCGTTGGGTGGTTGCTGTAGTGGTAGAGCACGACATTTTCGGACTGTTGGCAGATGAAAGAGAGCTGCCTGAGCGTGCGTTGCTGGCTCCCGTTTGCGCCGCTCATCAGGGCGCCCCAATAGTACACGAGCACCAGAGGTTCGGGTGCGCTTTGCTCGACAAATTTTTCGGTGCCGTCTGCTTGGCTGACATAGACCATGATTTTGGCTTTGCCCTGAAAGGAAATTCTAAAGTTTTTAAGATTTTATTCTATGAGGATAAACCAGAATAATGTGTTCGGCAAAGAGGTGTTGACCCATGCGTGGGATTTTACGTCTTCTTGCTTTGTTTCTGCGCAGGGCTTTCAGAAATTCTGAGAATAGCGTGCGTTGCTCGATGTGTTGCCCAAGGGATAGTCGCGCAGATTGATTGCGCCCCTTCTGTAACGGGTCAGGGTTTATTGGAGATGGATGGGTCTGCCGGTCGGTCACGGAGGCGCGCGCCGGCGGAGGCGACTTCTTCTTCAGGTGCGTTCGTTCTGTCGCTGAAGCTGACCTCCAGTGTATCGCCGGGAAGGATGCTCTCGTCTGGTCCGACCTCGAAGGTCTCGACAGTGCCATCCGACCGGCGTCGGATCGTGTAGACCACTCTGGCCGCGGGCGTTTCCATGTATGAGTTGGTCGCGAGGTCGCCGAGCAGCGTGACCTTTGCCAGCAATGTCTGACGCTTCAGGCCCAGTTGTTTCATCTCGGCGCGCAGCTTGGCGGATTCCTCAAGCAGATCGCGACGACGGTTGGCATTGTCCGTGGTGATCGTCCCGGCAAGATCCGCCCGGCGGGTGCGCGCCTGCGACAGCGCGGCTTCGATATCCAGCACCTGCGCCTGCAGGCTGGCATCGTTGCGATCGAGGCGGGCCATGTCCATGCGGGTGCGCAGGCCGCGTTCGTCGAGTGCCTCTGCCGCCACGCGCTCTTCTTCCTGAATGCGGATCAGGTCCTCCTGAACCTTGCTGCGCTCAAGCAGCAACTCTATCTGCCGCTCAACATTCTGCATTTCTATTTCACGGATCTCGGCAAGTTCGGAGTTCGAGCTCTGTTCGACGTCGAGGATGCTCTGCTCGCGCGATCGAAGATGCTCAAACAGTGCCATGTCCGGGAGGTTGAAGGGCAGGGCTTGCGCTGCGTCGAAGTCTACGGTCTCGCGATCGGCCAACTGCGCTTCAACCCGCGCAATGCGCAAGGCATTGGCCAGCATATCTGTCTCCACAGCGTGTAAGTCGCCGCTGATCTGAACCACTTGCAGTCCGGAGCTGCCGGTTTCAACGCCCGGCGGCAGGGTGCCCCCGGCAAGGCCAGCTGCGGCCCGTGCGGTCAGGCTGGGGGCGAAAGGGAAGCGGCCAGGAGCGTTCACCGTGCCTGAGACAATGATCGGCGCATACTCGATGATCGACACCGAAACCCTTGGCGCCACATGCAGGCCGCTGCGCTCTAGCTCTTCTGTCAGGCTGCTCTGGACCTCGTCGAGACTGAGCCCCTCAGCCGCGACGCCTCCGAGCGGGGGCAGGCGCAGCGCGCCGTCAAGATCGATGCTGCTCTCCCACCGCTCCGGATCGCCGAGGACGCTGATCCGCAATGTGTCGCCTGCGACCAGCTTGTAGCTGTCCGCGCGCGCGGGCAGCGCGAAGGTTGTGGCGGCCAGTCCTGCGGCCAGAAGCAAGCCGACGAGCCGGTGAAGCGTCTGCATCGCGTTCATCCTGCAAAGGCCCTTTGCTTCTGCACTCTTTGCGTCCCGTCGGTGAACTCGCCGATACGATTGGCATCGACGCCGGTCATCACGGTGCCATGTGGCACGACTCCAAGTTCGGCGAGCTGCGCCAGCCCCTGCCGGACTGTGCTCGATGAGGTGCTGTCCCATTGCACAAGGTAGATCAGGGCATCGCCGGCGCGGGCGATCACGCGTGCGTCGGGCGTGCTCAGGATCGCAGGCGCATCGATCACCACGAGATCATAGCTTTGGTGCAGCTGTTCGATGATCGCGCGGAACCGTCCGGGGGGCAGGAGGTCGGAAATATGCGGCGCCGGGTCGAGCACCGGGAGGCAATCGAAGCCAACGGTGGGATCCGAAATGATCGCGGCCTCAAGCTTTGCATCGCCGCGCAGCACAGATACCAGAT
Organism: Salipiger sp. ABF4_146; assembly: GCF_056161345.1. NCBI lineage: Bacteria > Pseudomonadati > Pseudomonadota > Alphaproteobacteria > Rhodobacterales > Roseobacteraceae > Salipiger > Salipiger sp. ABF4_146. Next base: position 14,295 of record NZ_JBSWYX010000035.1, read on the forward strand.
CGTTGCTGCCCATCCAGCCGAAGGACGAAGACAGCCGCGCGTAGCGGAAATCGCAATCGACGAAGATCACACGCTTGCCCATGATGGCGTTCATATGGGCCAGAGTAAGAGCCGTCTGGGTTTTGCCTTCGCCGGGCAGCGAAGAGGTGATGACAATGCTCCGCGGGGGATCGGAAGAGGCAAACATAAGAGTGGTGCGCAGTTGCCGGACGCCTTCGCCGAAGGGGCCCTTGGCGGCCTCTCTGAGTTGCGCCAGCGTCGCGGGTGTCTTGGCGCGCCAACGGCCACGGGGCCGACCAGATAGCACCGCAAGCACCGGCACACCGGTTTCACGGGCCAGTTGCTGCGGCGAGCGAAGGCCTTTGAAACTGAGTTCCAGAACCAGCACAAGACCAAGCCCGAGGCTCGCCCCGGCGACAATGGCAGCCATGATGAGCAGCTTTGACCGTGGGTAGGTCGGCAATCCCGGCGGCAGGGCGCTTTCGATAACTTTCGCCTCGGCCTGCGCCAGCGCCTCATGCGCGCGGGTTTCCTTGAGGCGTGAGAGCATGTTCTCGTAGACACTGCGCAGCGCATTTGACTCTCGCTCAAGATCAAGCAGGTCCATAGAGGTGCGGGAAATCGACGAAACGCGCTCTTCTAGGGCCAGCACATCCGAGGAGATCGACTGCTCGCGCACTGCCGCAACCTGCACTTCCTGCTCGAGGCTCTTGATGATCTTGCCAACTTCAGAGTTGAGGTCTTCTTCAGCGCGCCCAATTTCTGCGTTGATGCGCATCATCTGCGGGTGGTCTGGCTGGAAGCGCGTGGCTAACTCCGCCCGTTCGCGCAGGAGGTGGGCGAGATCCTCTCGCAAGGCGTTTACAAGCTGCGACGTCAAGACCTCATTCGCGGCGGCGGCGCCTTTGACAGTCACCAAGTCGCTGATCTGAGTGTAGCGTGCCTCTGCCGCTGCCTTATCGGCGCGGGCGACGGCAAGTTGCGAGGACATGGCGGCCAGCTGTTGCTGGGCGGATTCGATGCTGCCGCCATCGGCGATCAGCTTCTTCGCCCGGTGGGTTTCCAAGGCATCTTCGGCCAAGGCCACCTGATTACGCAGGTCATCCACCCGCGTTTCTAGCCATCGGTTCGCCCGGCGCGTCCCCTCGATGCGCTCTTCGAGCTGGCTTGCGATATACTGATCCGCGATGGTGTTGACGAGTTTTGCGACCAACTCGCTGTTCTCGGCCTGGGCCGAGATCGAGATCACATAGGACTTCCCCTGCTGGTTCACCGCAACATATTTACGGACCTGCCCGACAAGGCGGCGGTAGATGCTGTCGTTCTTGTTTTTTTCGTTCAGCGGCAGGCTGTCCTGCGTCTCACCAAGCGCGGGATCGGTCTCTTCGATGGTGGCTGCCGGCTCGTTCCCTTCGAGAAAGCGCGTGGCCCACTGGAAGCCGTTGTCGAGCCGCGTGGTCCATTGCGGCTCTTCCTCTCTCAAGGGGTCGAATTCGCGAAGGTTCTCCTTGCCGATCTCGCGCAGTGCTTTCTCTAGCAGCACGCTCGATTGAATCAGCGCGACCTCGCTTTCGATGACCGGGTTGCTGAGGTCAAGATCTGACACAACCTCCTGCGAGGTGACGACACGGGTATCTCGTGGGTTCAACATGACTTTTGCAGTCGCGGAATATCGCGGCGTTGCGAGGCTAACTCCGATGGCGACAAGGATCCCGAGAACCGCGGCACATCCGAAGACAATCCACTTGCGGCGCCAAACGCTTCGGAAGATCTCGAAAATATCGATCGTATCGGTGTCGTCATTCGCGGGCGTCCTGGCGCCGCTGAACCCCTCACCGAACTGATTTCCAGAATTATTCGTGTTCATCGCACCAGTCTGCTGAAACTGAATGTAAATAAAAATGAATGGGAAGATAAAATTTTTACCAAATCAGTCGGAATAAACGTGCCGGATTTCCGGCTCCCAAATCCCCCATACGACTCGCGCCGCAGGCGTTTGGAAAATCTGAGGGGGTTCGGCGTTAAGGTCATTGAGTATATGTAAGTTACATATACTTTTTAGGTTATCACGATTCGTAGCAGAGCGTCGACAGGAAACGGGAAGGGAGGGGGCGCTGCTTGTGGTTGCCTATTTTCGTGGCAATTCACCGAGGTCTGATCGCAGATATTTCGCCTTCGCTCACCGAGATACCCAGCAGCTCGGCGACGAGACCGTAACCAATGCTGCAATCTTATGCGACGGCTGTCAGGGACTAGACTGGATTGCCCTGTGGTCGACAATCTTCTCGCTGGTTCTTGCGTAGGCGTATTATCTTTCTCGAAAGTTAATTGCTGGAATTTGCGTTCCGAGAGGCCGCCAATGGCCACAATCATAGCGATCATTGCCGCCCGAGTGTTCGCAAAATTGTTTCATGTAGAAAATTTTCATTCCCAAGACGTTGAGGTGATCATGGGTATCCAAGCCCGTCATTTTCCGAAGTGCGGCGCTGCCGTCCGCTCGGGTCACTTGCCATCCGTTCGCGCGCCCACCGTCCGGAGGACGGAACGATGAGGGAAATGACAAAAAGTCTCTTGGGTGAAGTGGTCAGCTCGGTCGATCCGCAGTGCCGGTACGATCGGGCGGTTTTCGTTCTGGCGCACATGCGTTGCGGCTCCACAGCTTTGTCCAATATCTTGTGTAGCCGGCCTGAGATCAGCGGCTACGGCGAGGCTCATATCGCCTACCGCGACAGCGCGGACCTTGGCCGACTGGTGGTCAATCAGGCGCTGCGCCGCGCCTGGAAACCGGGGGCGCGGTACATGTTAGATAAGCTGTTGCATTCGCGCCATGACGCAGCGATCCCAAGCGAGTTCTTCCGGTCGAGGGCGGTGTTCCTGTGTCGGCGTCCGGAATGGACAGTGCCGTCGATCCGCAGGTTGTTCACTGCGCTTGGCAAGGACGAGTATGCAACGGATGCGCAAGCGGCAGAGTATTACGTCGAACGGGTCACCCGCCTCACGCAGCTTTGGGGCAAATTTTCCCCAGACCACCGCGTTGGCCTGACGCACGAGCAACTGATCGGCGAGACCGACCTCTGTCTTGAACGTATCTCGGCGCTGCTTCGGCTCGATCCGCCTTTAAAGAATGCTTATCGCGGGCACGCGGCGGCGGTCCGCGGCGGAGGCGGGGATCCGACGATCTCGGCGAAGCGGACGAAGATCGAGGTGGGCCAGATGCCAGCCAGCCCGCCGCCGATGGATCTGCCGTCCGACCTTCTTCGGCGCGCCAATACCGCATATGAGAGATTCGTCGCCACCGTCGCCAAGCGCGCAACTCCGCGCTAGCCGGAGAAAACCCGCAGGTCCAAGGCTTTGCGCCGCACTGCGATCGCTAGAACCGCAAGACTGGCGAGCGCGGACAGGCATAGCCCGATGATCAGTGCGGTCATGTCTGTGCGGATTTCCGCCTTGACCGCGCCATGTATGACCGCTGCGACCAGCAAGTAGGCGAGAACGAAAGCGGTGGCATGCAGCAGGGCTTTGACGACGGGCCAAGCCGAGACACCGCCGTAGCGCGAAATGAGCCAGAACCCGGCGCAACTTGAGCAGAAGGCGATCGCCGCGCCGGTCCATGCGAGCACCTCCGTGCCGAACCCGGCGGTCAGCGGGATCGCGGCGACCTGTGCGGCGGTCCAGAAGGCGGAGTGCAGAAGTACGGCGCGGGTATGGCCGGACGACGCAAGAACCGGCTCGACGTAGGAGTCACCAAGGCTCAGCATGGCGCGCACCGCGAAGGCATAGGTGACCATCAGCGCGCCCGCATATTCGGGGCGGAAGGCAAGTTCTACAACGTCGCTTCCGAACACGATGATGGTGCCCGCGACGCATCCGATCAGGATGAGCGTTGCCGACCCGAAGCGCCGGACCAACGGCCCGAAAGCGGCGTCATTGCGGTGGGCTGCGCCGAATTGCGCGACGGCAAAGCTGCGCATGGGCTGGCCCACGATGTCGACGGCACCGGTCGCGATCCGGTTGCCGAAGCGATAGAGGCCGACCTCCGTGGTGGTAAAGAGCAGGCCAAGGGCAAGATCGGCGCCGTAGGTCGAGGCAAAGTGGAACACCCGCGTGCCGAAGAGCCCGTAGGAGTAGCGGATCGCGTCGCGTGCGATCTCGGGGGACAAAGTCAATGTCGGTCGAACTCTGCTGAAGAGAACATAGAGGACCGCGCCGGACAGTGCTCGGGCTGCACGGTAAACCACGAGAGCATAGACCGATTGCCACATCACGAGGATCGCGATGCCGAGTACCAGCGCGATGAGATTCTGTGCGATCATGATGTTGAAGTGGAGTTTCATGCGATTTTGCCGCATGAGCACGGCCGAGCACCACGCGGTTAGCCCGACAATAATTTGTATCAACGCGAGCCAGCGCAACACCGGCGCTAGATCAGCGGCGTTGAAAATCTGAGAAAGAAATGGCGCGCCAACGAAGAGCAGGCCGGAACCGGTGGCGGCGAGCGCGAGGATCAGCCAGAAACAGGTGTCGGTAACCTCCCTGTCGTCGCCCTTTGTACGGACGACATAATGGAAAAAGCCGGTGAAGATAAGTAGCTGGAGGAAGGCGACGAAGATGACCGCAAGCGCGTAAACGCCGTATTCACCGGGCGTGAGATAGCGCGCTGCCAAGAGCGTGACGATGAGCGTGGTGATCTGCTGCAAGGACCGGGCGAGGAATGCGAAAGCCGCCAGCCACACGCGCTGCAAGCCTTGCTGCCATTTTGCTCTGCCCTCCTGAGGGAAGGTCATGATCTCTCCATCGAATGATCGGGTACTGCCGTGGACTTCGCCCGAATTCCGTCCGGCCTCTGCCGTGCTGAAAGGCGCGCTCGAGCTGGGTTGCGCAGCGGCAGGCTTTACGCTTCGAGTATTTTATAAGTTGCTGAATGTAAGGTGAAATCGCACCCGCGAGACTTTAAGAAAAATCTTAACATACCAATGCAGATCGCAGGTCGAAGGTGGCAGATCTTTCATGGGCAAGACAAGCCCCTCGCAGATACTTGAAATGGCCTTGGCAACAATTGTTCGCACATGAGGCCGAAAATAAAGTAAGTTATTAAAGGGGTATAGGCGCTCTCGGTCCGGGATATTCTTTGCGCAGCAAGAGTCCGCTCGCGGCGCATAGTGCAAAAAAGTTTGGCGCACACGCCGCAGCCTGAAGATTGATATTAACCGGCATGGCTGCGGAAATTTCAGTCGCTCCGTCCACCAGAATCCATTTTCGGGCGGTTTCATCTAGCCCCCCAAATACGATTCGGGCATCCTTGGGTCAACGGGTTTTCAAAGACATTTTTCAGGGGCCGGGCGCGACTTACGGCCATATATTCGATTCTGGAGCACGGTCTTGCAGTTTGTTCCGACGACGCTGATTGCCGTCATTGCAACCTTGATTGTGATGAGCCGCGGGCCGGTTCGCGGCCTGTGGGCGTTTTTCGCACTCATGCCGCTCGGGGCGGCCGCGGCGCTGAACCTCCCAGCCTTGGGTGGCGCGTCAATCGTGCTGGCTGACGCGGTTGCGTTTTCGCTGTTTCTTGTCCTGATGCTTCAGAAGGGGGCGACGGCGCGTCTGCTTGCGACCATGCGGGTGCCCTCACCTGGGTTCATGATGCTCGTCCTGTTCCTCTATGCGACCTTCGCGACGATTTTCTTTCCCCGCTTCTTCACCGATGTGATCGATGTGTTCGGGATCGCACGGATCGAAGGGCAGATCGGGATTATTACGGTGCCGTTGCGGCCATCGACCGGCAACATTACGCAACTCTTGCGCTTTTCCCTCGGTGCCATGATCTTCTTTACGCTGGCGACGGCGTTTCGCCGGACGCCGGACGCGCACGCCGTTGTTGTGGCGCTGGCCGCCGACGTGGTTGTGCATGTTACGCTCGGCGTTGCCGAGGTGGCGAGTTTCAATCTCGGCGCGGCGCACGTCTTCGACATCATCCGCACGGCCAACTACGGGATGGCGACGAACCAGGTCTTGGCGGGCATGAAGCGCATGATCGGCGGGTTCCCGGAAGCCTCTGCCTTCGGCTATCACACGATGGGCCTTTTCGGGTTCTGGCTGCAATATTGGTACGACCGGGGCGAATATATATACGCGCGCTGGATGTTGCTCGGCACTCTTGTGGTACTGATCCTATCGACGTCCACGTCCGCCTATGTCGGCGCGGTCGTCTTCTTATGTGCCTTTGCAGTGACGAACTACAGCCGTGTCCGGACACGCGACATTAGCAAGCACGTCGCGTGGATCCTTGCGGGGATCGTGGCGTTCCTGCCTCTAGCAATCGCTGCCATCGTCGTCGCCTACCAGATCATCCCCGAGGTCACGGCGTATTTCGACCGTATGCTGTTCAACAAGCTTTCTTCGGATTCCGGCGTTGAGCGTATGAGCTGGAACCGGCAAGCGTTTCAGAACTTCCTAGAGACCGGGATGATCGGCGCAGGTCTGGGAAGCATCCGGGCGTCCAGTTGGATTGTCGCCTGCCTCGCAAGCCTTGGTGCGGTCGGCACCCTGTTATTCTTCAGTTTCCTGATTTCTTTGGCCCGCGCCCCGGTGCCAGCGGAGCGCAGCGAGACGGCGATCGTCGTGCGGGCCCTGAAGATGGGCTGCCTTGCCCTGCTGATGCGCGCAATGATCACAAAGTCGACGCCCAATCTGGACCTCGCGTTCTTTGCGATGGCGGGATTGGTGGCCGGTATCTCGGCTGGCGCGTTCCGGAACCGGCGGGCCATTGATCCGCGACGGAGATTGGCATTGCGCGACGCGGCAGTTTCTTTGGGATGAGGTGAACCACCATGAAAGGCATTTCGGTCAACGGAAAGTTCATCGGTGCACCGCTCAACGGCGTGCACCGCACGGCGGCGCTCTACGCGGGGGCCTTGCTTTCGCATCCTGAACGCGGGGCGGATGTTGAGGTTGTCTCGCCCCGCAGGCTCCCGGAGGATCCGGTGTTCGTCGAGCTTTCACCGCGGGTTCTTGCAAGTGCGGCAGGTTCCGGCCAGGGCTGGGAAATGCTCGCACTGCCCTATGACACCCGGCGGCGTATGCTGGTGAACTTCTGCAATCTCGCGCCGGTGGCTCACCCCGATTTTGTGGTGATGATCCACGACGCGCAGACCTTTCTATACCCGCAGGACTACACCGGACGGCAGGCCAAGGCCTATCGCCTGCTGCTGCCGCTGATCGCGCGGCGGGCACGTCGCGTCCTCACCGTGTCGGAGTTTTCCCGGCAGTCGCTCGCGCAGCATGGCGTCGCGCCGGAAGAGAAAATATCGGTCGTGCACAATGGCGCGGATCATCTGCTGCACACGGCGGCGGACAAAGGCGTGATCGCGCGTCATGGGCTGACCTCTGGCGGCTACGCACTCGCGCTTGGCTCGACCAAATCCTACAAGAACATTGCGCGCCTCTTCGAGGCCTTCGATCATCCCGATCTCGCCGATCTGCCGCTGGTGATTGCTGGTGGCCCGCCGGAAGCGGCCTATCGGCGGGCCGGGGGCCGCCCACCCCCTTCGGTGCGGTTTCTGGGGCATGTCACCGACGAGGAGTTGCGCGGGCTCTACAGCGATGCGGCGATGTTTCTGTTCCCGTCCAAGACCGAAGGCTTCGGCCTGCCACCGCTTGAGGCGATGACCTGCGACTGCGCGGTGATCGCCGCGGCGGCCGGTGCAATGCCGGAGGTCTGCGGCGACGGAGCGATGCTGGTTGATCCCGAGGACACCGAGGCGTGGCGCGAAGCGATCCTACGTTTCCGGGCGCCAGAGGCGCGGCGTGCGTTTGCGCCCACCGCGGCTGAGCGCGTGCGCCTGTTCACGTGGCAAAGGGCGGGTGCACGCCTGTGGGACATCGTCGGAGAATTGGCCGGGTAAGGGGGGGCGACATGGTGCAAGGCAGGACTGTGCCCGGCGCGGACATCGCGCGCCGATCCGGGGGGCCTCGACAGGAACCGGTATGGCCATGAGAGCGCAGAAGGTTCTGGGGGGTGATCCTGAAAGCGGGCCTGCCGCTGGCGCGCGGCTCGGGCGCGTGGTGATCGTCAACGATGCAAGCACGGCCCGAGGCGGTGCAACCGGTCTTGCGATCCTGTCGGCGGAGCTTTTGACAGAGCGTGGGATTCTTGTGACGTTCATCGCTGGGGATGAGGGTGCAAACCCACGCTTGCGCGATCTCGGCGTTGAGATCGTGGCGCTTGGCGGCAAGGGGCTGGTGGTGGAGCAGCCGATTAAGGCGGCAGCGCGAGGGCTCTACAATGCTGCCGCGCGTGACATGCTGGCCGACTGGATTCTCCGGAACGATCAGCCGGATGTCGTCTACCATCTGCATGGGTGGTCGAAAATTCTCTCTCCGGCGGTGCTGGATGGATTGCGGCCAGTCGCGCCGCGGACGGTCATCCACGCGCATGACTTCTTCTTGGCCTGTCCGAACGGCGGGTTCATGGACTACCGGGCGGGCGCTCCTTGCGCGCGGGTGCCGCTGGGGCGCGCCTGTTTGGCGACGAATTGCGACAAGCGTTCCTATGGGCAGAAGCTGTGGCGGGTCGCGCGGCAGGGCATTCTGCGTCCGCGCCTGACTAAGACGCCTTGGGCGCGCGTGCTGATGATCCATGCGGGTATGGCGCCCTATCTGACGATGTCCGGGTTTCGTCCGGATGGTTTGGCGGCGCTCCCCAACCCATCCTCGGCGCTGGTGCCGGGGCGTGTGCGTGCAGAGCTCAATCGCGATTTTCTGTTCATCGGTCGGGTCGAAGCGGAGAAAGGCGTGGAGGAAGCTATCGAGGCGGCGTGTCTGGCTGGGGTTCAACTTCGGGTTATCGGTGACGGCCCGCTGCGCGAAACGCTCGCCGAACGTTCCCCAGACGTCGCGTTTTATGGCTGGATGTCGCGAGAAGAAATGCGCCCGATCGTTGCCGAAGCGCGCGCGCTGATCATGCCCTCACGCTACCCCGAACCTTTCGGACTTGTCGCGGCCGAAGCGTTGCGCAGCGGCTTGCCGGTCATTTTGATCGAAACGGCCTTGCTGAGCGAAGAGATTGTAAGGCATGGAATCGGGCGCAGATGCGCGGCGCGAAATCCGGAGGATTTGGCGGCGGCGATCGGCGCGCTGCGGGACATGCCTGCAAGCGCCGTCGCCGAGATGAGCCGACGGGCGAAGGAGAGGGTTGAACAGATTTCAACCTCGCCTGATGAATGGGCGGATATGCTTGTAGAGCACTACATGGAGGCACTCGGACAGGATTTCCGACGCAAATGAGCGCGTCAGGCTTTACTTTCGGGCAGCGAACTGGTGTCAATTTAGGCAACTCGCGCTCAATATTCGCCTTCGTCCGTAGCGTGCCCGGCTGCGCGCAGAGCTATTGCAGCATAGACGAGTGTGTCTGAAGTTGAATGGCAGTCTTATATTTTCGGTTTCAGTATATTCATGCGGCGGCAGATCGAGTTGTGGAGATGGTCGCGATTCTTGCGACCACAGATGCGCCTGTGAATGTCTGATGAGTAATTCATCAGGTCGGTAAGTCGCGTCGATAAGGTCTGCGTCAATTTAAGTATGGTGCCAATGTTAAAATGCACTTGCCACCGATATCTCCGGAGAATAGCATTCTATAGAATGTAGTCCTTCATTAGGCGGTGGCGGCGACATAATATTTTGGCGCTCGGGGAATCTTTCTTGGTCCCTAGATGCGTACATAAGACAAATGTAATGTCGCGTGTGAGTGATGTTGTTTATTTTATGACCTTCGGCATGTTTTGCTGAATTCCCAAAATTCCACAGTGAAATCAAAATATGCGCCTTCCTGTGTGGCTGGGTATCGCAGTTGGGATCCCATTTTTGATCCTCCATTTAAATCGGCGGTCCAAGACTTGCAAGGCATCGACGCTTGCAGGGGGTCTTGGTGGCTCTGGTCATTGGCAAAGCCAATTTTCATAAAGCAAATTTGCTCTGGAGATTTTTATGAACCCGGTGACATCTGGTCTCGTTCTCGAGCTTGAATCTGACGGTCTGTTCGGCCTGAATGGAACAACTGTGACATCCTGGGAAGATTCTTCGGGGAGCGGCAATACTGTGGTCGCTGCCGGCGATCCCGAGTTGCTCTACGGTCAGACGCCAACCGGTCAAGCGGCGGTGGAATTTGACGGTGACACGGACCTTCTGGAACGGCTTGACGCGACCGACCCTATCTCTGGGCTTTCCTCGGGGTCGGATGATCGCACGGTGTTTCTGGTCGTCGATTACGTTGATTCGGGCTCCGTCAGTGCAGGCTTCGCCTACGGCGACGACCAGGCGAACCAGACTTTTGGGCTCGTCGCGAACAAGAACGACGAACTGGTCGTTCAGGGCTATGGTGGCAGATCGGATTACAAGTCTGGGATCGATGGGGTTAGCGACGGCTTTCTCGTGCAGTCGGTTGTGCTGTCCGCCGATACACTGGCGCACTATCAGAATGGTACGCTGATCGACACGCAGACCCATACCTATGCCACCGATCTGCAGCGGATCGTTCTTGGCGCAGACATGAGTGGGAATGGCGAAGCCCAGATGCGGATTGCCGCGGTGCTGGTCTATGATCGGGCGCTGAGCGAGCCCGAGCGGGCGCAGGTCGAGAGCTACCTGCAGGAGAAATACATCTCAGGCCCGCAGATCCAGCCGCCGCTGGCAGTTGACGACAATGCTTCGACCGTTTTGGGCGCAGAGGTGATGATCGACGTCCTTGCTAATGACGTGGCCACTGAGGGTGATGCGTTCTCCATCACGAGTGTGAGCACGCCAGAGAACGGCACCGCCGAGATCGAGACGCACGACACGGCCGACCCCTCGGACGACCTGATCCGCTATCTTCCGGGGCCCGGTTTCGTCGGCACCGACAGCTTTACCTATAGTATCACGGATGACGACGGCACCAGCACGGCGACAGTCAGCGTGGTGGTTGACTATCCGCCCGGCGAGGCGCCGCCGGTCGCAACCGACGATACTGCCGCGACCAGTATAAATACGGCGGTGACAATCGACGTGCTTGCCAACGATGCCGACGCCGATGGTGAGGTCTTCACCATCACCGCTGTGGGGCCGGTGTTGAACGGCACGGCAGTGATCGACGATGCCGGCACCGCCGTGCCCAGCGATGACAAGATCGTCTACACGCCGGGCGCCGATTTCATTGGCACCGCCAGCTTCACCTATGAGATCACCGGCGATGATGGGACTGATACCGCAACGGTCCTGGTCGACGTAACTTTGCCGCTGGACTTGGTGGTGGCGACGGCTGTGGATGACAACGCTAGCACGTTGCATGACACCTCGGTGCTTATCGACGTCCTGGCCAACGACAGCGATCCAGCTGGCGAGAGCTTCTCCATAGTGGCGATCGGGAACGCTGCCAATGGCACGGCAGTGCTCCAGGATCAGGGGACGGCAGACCCCTCGGACGACCAAATTCTCTATACCCCGGTGAGTGGTTTCATCGGCGCCGATAGTTTCAACTACACCATTGCCGATGACGATGGCGAAAGCAGCGCGACAGTAAAGGTCACGGTCACCGATGACATTCCCGACGGGCCGCTTTCGCTGGACGGTTTCGTCAATGAGGAGTTCCTCACGCGGGACATGCTGGCCGAGGCCGATTTCCAGCCTATCTCGCTGGCGTTTCTGCCGGACAACCGCATGTTGCTGCTGTCCAAGACCGGCGTCATCCGCATTGTCGATCCGGAAACCGGCAACAACGAACTCTACATGACGCTCGACGCAGACACCAACGGCGAGCGCGGCCTGCTCGACATCACGCTGGACCCAGACTTCGAGAGCAACGGGTACTTCTATCTTTATTACACGCCCGCCGAACCGAAGCACGCAGTCATCGCGCGCTTCCAGCATCAGGAAAACTCTGGCGGCCTTTCGGCGCGCGGCGATGTATCCTCGGAATCCACCGTCTGGACGGATACGGACGGCTATCTGAAGTGCTGCCACTATGGTGGCGGGCTCGACTTTGGCCCGGACGGAAAGCTCTGGCTGACCGTCGCGGACAAGTTCCAGTCAAGTACGATCGGGGAAGGCAACGGTGACGACCGGATGCTCGACCTCAGCTCATCGACCGGCAAGATCATCCGCGTCAATTCCGATGGCACCATTCCCGACGGATCGGACGGATGGGCGGCGAACCCGTTTATCGACGGGCCCGGAGGCAATGACGACTCGATCTGGGCCTATGGTCTGCGCAACCCGTTCCGGGCGCGTTGGGATTTCGAATACGGCCAGATGTACATCGGGGAGGTTGGGGGCAACCAGCAGGACCTGGCACATGAGGACCTGCATACCACCAGCCTTGAACAAGCTGGCGCCTTCTATGGCTGGCCGTTCTACGAAGGCACAGAGAGCACATTCACCAGCGACGGCAGAACCGCCTACGATCCGGCTGATTTCCCGCTGCCCGACGACGATATCGCCAACGCGACCGAAGGGGACTATTACTCGGCTCCGATCTGGTCACTGCCGCATGATACGCTCACCAACTCTTTGACCGGCGGGGAAGTCTATCGCGGCGACATGTTCCCGGCGGAATGGGACGGGGTCTATTTTTACGGGAACTACACCAAGGACTATATCAACTACCTGATCCTCGATGAAACCGGCCTGAATGTCTTGGGGGACTATGAGTTCATGCCGTCGGAGGTCTTGGGCGACAAGCCGAACGACGTCGTGTCGATCAACGTCGGCGAGGACGGCGCGCTCTATTACGCGCGGGTCGCGAGCGGTGTTGTGGGCCGCATCGTCTACGAAGGCAGCAGCGTCAATGCAGCGCCGGTCATCGTCTCTTCCGGGGTCGACGCGGCGCAGGGCGCGCTGCCGTTCGAAGTGACGTTCACTGCGCTCGTGACCGACGCCGACGGCGATGCGATGACCTACCAGGTGAACTTTGGCGATGGTTCTGCTGCGGCGACCGGGGCCGTGGCAGCTGACGGAACGGTTTCGGTAACCCACACCTATTCTGTGGACGGGTTCTACGAGGTGTCCTTCTCGGTCTCTGACGGCGGTAAAACGGCGCTGGCCCAATCTGTTCAGGTTCAAGCTGGCGAGGTGAATCTGCCCCCCGAGATCACCGACGAAGTTTCCGATATCGTCATCGGCGATATCGGCACCGTAATCACTTACAGCGCGACCGTGACCGATCCGGAGGACGACACACTTACGTACACTTGGCATTTCGGCGATGGCAGCAGCGAAGCCGGTGTCGTGGGGGCCGATGGCACCGTGACCGCGACCCATGCCTTTGCCGCGGACGGCACCTACGGCGGCTATCTCGAAGTGGACGATGGCACACAAACGGTGCGCTCTGATGACATCTTCGTACAGATCGGCGAAGCGCAGGAGTTCCCGGTCGGCGCGGGGCTTGTGCTCTTGCTCGAGGCCGACATCAAGATCGGCGTCGGCGCAGGCAACACGGTGATATCCTGGCTGGATGGCTCGGGGCAGGGCAACAACCTCTTTGCGCAGGGCGATCCGCTGTTGGCGGACGCCCAGACCCCGACGGGTCAGCCGGCTATCGTTTTCGACGGAGACGGCGATCTTCTGGAACGGGTCGCGACGGAGAATTCGATCAACAACATGCCCTCCGGCTCCGAAGACAGGACTGTCTTCTTCGTGGTGGACTATGTCGCGCCGGAAAAGGTCAGCGCGGGCTTCGCCTTCGGTGACAACCAGGCAAACCAGACATTCGGTACGGTTGTCGGGCGCAACGGCAATCTGGGGATCCAAGGTTATGGCGGCAGTCAGGACCTCGGAACCGATGTCGACGGCGTGTCGGGCGGCTTCCTTGTTCAGTCGGCAATCGTTTCAGCGGATACCGTCTCGCACTTCCAGAACGGCACGTTGATCGACACGCAAGCCCACACCTACGCAACGGACCTGCAGAAGATCATTCTCGGGGCCGACATGAGCGGCAATGGCGAAGCAGAGATGAAGATCGCCGCGGTCATGGTCTATGACCGTGCGCTGAGCGAGGCGGAACGTCAGCTGGTCGAGTCCTTCCTCCAGGCCAAATACATCACCGCCGAGCCGGTGGCGACGGCTCCCTTGGCTGGCGACGACACGGATATCACCGTCGAACAGGGCGGCAGCGTGGTGATCGACGTGCTGGCAAACGACAGCGACGCCGATGGTGACGCCATCACGATCACCGCGGTCACCGCTGGCGCGCACGGAGCAACGGCAATCGATGACGGCGGCACACCTGACGATCCTGCCGACGACGTCATCGTCTATGCGGCCGATCCCGATTATGCGGGCGTTGATAGCTTTGAGTATACGATTGCCGACGACGACGGCGAGGATACGGCGACGGTTACCGTGACGGTGACCGCCCCCGCGGGCTCGAACCCGCCTGTCGCAGTGGATGACATCGTCGCGACAACTATGAATCTGGGCGTCTCGATTGACGTGATGGCCAATGATACGGAGATCGACGGCGATGCGGTGACGATCACCTCTCTGGGCACGGCGCAGCATGGGACGGTCGCGCTCGACGACAATGGTACACCAGATGATGCCACCGACGATTTGGTCTTCTACACGCCGAATCCAGACTACACCGGTTCCGACAGCTTCACCTATACGATCGCCGATGACGACGGCAGCTCGACGGGCACGGTTTCGGTGACGGTGCGGTCTGGTGCGTCCGGCGGTTTGGTCGAGACGGGACTTGTCGCCGCCTTCCAATCGGACGGGCAGGTTTCGACAATCTATGATCTGGTTATCGGGTGGATCGACGAGTCGGGGCTCGGCAATGACCTAGAGGCCGGAGGCGATCCCATGCTTGTCGCCGGGGCCACTCCGACCGGGGAGTCCGCCATTGTCTTCGATGGCGACGGCGATTTCCTTGAACGGCTCGACGCCGTCGACGCCCTCGGCGGCCTGCCGTCGGGGAGCGCCGACCGCTCGATGTTCTTTGTCGTCAACTACACCGGTACCAACCGAAAATCCGTGGGCTTCGCCTACGGCGATGGCGAGACCAACGAAACTTTTGGCCTCACGACCGACCGGCGGGCTCAGTCGCTTACGCTGCAGAGCTATGGTGGCGACGACTTCGACGCCGGGACCTCCGCCGATGGCTGGGCTGTTCAGTCGGTGGTGCTGTCGGACAACGTCTTCAATCACTACCTCGACGGCGATCTGATCGACACAGGCGTACATTCCTTTGCCACGGATCTGCATCGGATGGTTATCGGCGAGGAGATTGCCGGAGCGGCGACCAAGTCGATGGAAGTGGCCGCCGCCTTCATCTACAATGATGCGCTTTCCGAGACAGACCGTATGGCGATGGAGAGCTACCTGCAGCAGAAGTACATCGACGAAGGGTTCCTCTTCGCCTGATGAAACGGCAACAGCTGGACACCTCCGGAAACCACTGGCTGATTGATGATCATCGTGATTCACTGTCCGTAACGGGTGGAGGGGATCATGGCCAAGCAATCAGGG
>NZ_JBSWYX010000036.1:0-29551 GCF_056161345.1 Salipiger sp. ABF4_146
CTGCGGTCAGCGTGGTTTTGCCGTGGTCAACGTGACCGATCGTGCCGATGTTGCAGTGCGGTTTGCCGCGCTCAAACTTTTCCTTTGCCATGATGGCCTCCTTGGTCGGTGGCGGTGCGTGTGATCACGCACCCTACTTGGGTAGGGTGCGGGGCTGGGCCCCGCACCGCTGCTTATGCGTATTTCGCCTGGATCTCGTCCGAGATGTTCTGCGGAACCGGATCGTAGTGGTCGAACTGCATCGTGAACTGCGCGCGGCCCGAGGACATGGAGCGCAGGGTGTTGATGTAGCCGAACATGTTGGCCAGCGGCACGAAGGCCTGAACGGCGACGGCGTTGCCGCGCGGCTCCTGACCGGACACCTGACCACGGCGGGAGGTGAGGTCACCGATGATCGAACCGGTGTACTCTTCCGGCGTGACCACCTCGACCTTCATCATCGGCTCGAGCAGCTTCGCGCCGGCTTTGCGCAGACCTTCGCGCATTGCCATCCGCGACGCGATTTCGAAGGCCAGAACCGAGGAGTCCACGTCGTGGAACTTACCGTCGATCAGCGCGACCTTGAAGTCGATCACCGGGAAGCCTGCCAGCGGACCGGAGTCCATGACCGACTTGATGCCCTTCTCGACGCCCGGGATGTATTCCTTCGGAACCGCACCGCCGACGATCTTGCTCTCGAACGAGTAGCCTTCGCCCGCTTCGGTTGGGCTGATCACCAGCTTGACCTCTGCGAACTGACCCGAACCACCCGACTGCTTCTTGTGGGTGTAGGTGTGCTCGATCTCGTGACCGATGGTCTCGCGATAGGCCACCTGCGGCGCACCGATGTTCGCCTCGACCTTGAATTCGCGCTTCAGACGGTCAACCAGGATGTCCAGGTGAAGTTCGCCCATGCCCTTCATGATGGTCTGACCGGACTCGAGGTCGGTCTCCACGCGGAAGGAGGGGTCTTCTGCGGCCAGACGCGCCAGACCCTGGGACATCTTCTCCTGGTCGGCCTTGGTCTTCGGCTCGACCGCGATCTCGATAACCGGATCGGGGAAGGTCATGGTTTCCAGAACCACCTGCTTGTTGGCGTCACACAGCGTGTCACCGGTGGTGGTTTCCTTCAGCCCTGCGATCGCGATGATGTCGCCGGAACCGGCCCAATCGATCTCCTCGCGGGAGTTCGAGTGCATCATCATCATCCGGCCGATGCGCTCACGCTTGCCTTTGGTCGAGTTCATCACGGTGCCACCCTTTTCAAGGATGCCCGAGTAAACGCGGGTGAAGGTCAGCGAGCCGACGAACGGGTCGTTCATGATTTTGAACGCGAGGCCAGCGAACGGCTCCTCGTCGCCGGGGCGACGGGCGATGTTCCGGGTCTCGGTCTCGTCGTCGGGCGAGAAGCCCATGTACGGCGGAACGTCGAGCGGACCGGGCAGGAAGTCGACCACGGCGTTGAGCAGGGGCTGCACGCCCTTGTTCTTGAACGCCGAGCCACCAAGAACCGGCACGAAGGACAGCGACAGCGTGCCCTTGCGGATCAGCTCGCGCAGTTTCGCGATGTCCGGCTCTTCGCCTTCGAGGTAGGCTTCCATCGCATCATCGTCCTGCTCAACAGCATTCTCGATGAGGTGCGAACGCCACTCGTCGGCGGTGGCCTTCAGGTCGTCGCGGATCGGCTGGCGCACCCAGGATGCGCCGAGGTCTTCACCCTGCCAGACCCACTCTTCCATGGTCACAAGGTCGACGATGCCTTCCAGCTTGTCTTCCGCACCGATCGGGAAGTTGACGGGAACCGGGGTTGCACCCGTGCGGTCCTTGATCATCTCCACGCAGTTGAAGAAGTCGGCACCGATCTTGTCCATCTTGTTGACGAACACGATGCGCGGCACCTTGTAGCGGTCGGCCTGACGCCAAACGGTCTCGGTCTGCGGTTCCACACCGGCGTTGCCGTCGAGAAGGCAGACGGCGCCGTCGAGCACGGCCAGCGAACGTTCGACTTCGATGGTGAAGTCAACGTGGCCGGGGGTGTCGATGATGTTGTAGCGGAACTTGGTGTCCGAGGTGCCTTCGGCGGTCGGATCTTCCTGCCACTGCCAGAACGTGGTGGTCGCGGCGGACGTGATCGTGATGCCGCGCTCCTGCTCCTGCTCCATCCAGTCCATGGTGGCTGCGCCATCGTGGACTTCGCCGATCTTGTGCGAACGGCCGGTGTAATACAGGATGCGTTCCGTCGTCGTGGTCTTGCCCGCGTCGATGTGGGCCATGATCCCGAAGTTGCGGTAGCGCTCGAGGGGATAGTCGCGTGCCATGTTGGTTTGCCTTTCCGAAGCTTACCAGCGGTAGTGGCTGAACGCTTTGTTCGCGTCGGCCATCTTGTGAGTGTCTTCGCGCTTCTTAACAGCGGAGCCACGCGATTGCACGGCGTCCAGAAGCTCACCTGCGAGACGCTCTTCCATCGTGTTCTCGTTACGCGAACGCGATGCGGCGATCAGCCAGCGGATTGCCAGGGCTTCGCGGCGCTCGGGGCGCACTTCGACGGGCACCTGGTAGGTGGCACCACCAACGCGGCGCGAACGAACTTCGACGGCCGGCTTGATGTTGTCCAGAGCCTCGTGGAACACTTCCACGGGCGCGCGCTTCACCTTGCCTTCAACGCGCTCAAGGGCGTTGTAGACAATGCGCTCTGCGACCGACTTTTTGCCGTCGATCATCAGGTTGTTCATGAACTTGGTCAGAACCCGGTCGCCATACTTGGCGTCGGGCAGGACTTCGCGTTTTTCGGCGGCGTGACGACGAGACATTTATATATCCTCTTACTTCGGACGCTTCGCGCCGTATTTGGAGCGGCGTTGCTTCCGGTCTTTGACGCCCTGGGTGTCGAGGACACCGCGCAGGATGTGATAGCGGACACCCGGAAGGTCTTTCACACGGCCGCCGCGGATGAGCACAACCGAGTGCTCCTGCAGGTTGTGCGATTCACCCGGGATGTAGGAGATGACTTCGTAGCCGTTGGTCAGACGCACCTTCGCCACCTTACGCATAGCCGAGTTCGGCTTCTTCGGCGTGGTGGTGTAGACGCGGGTGCAGACGCCGCGCTTTTGCGGGCACTGTTCCAGGTGCTGCGACTTCGAACGTTTGACTTTGGGCTGCCGCGGCTTGCGGATCAGCTGTTGGATCGTGGGCATATGGGTTGTTCCCCGTAATTCTCACATATGTGGTGCACGGGGAGCCCCCCATGCGGTTCAAGCAATCAGGCGCCCTGCGCGTCCGCAGGTCACCGGTTTTGTCCAGGCCGCAACCAACCTGAGGCCAGTAACGACAAAATACCGCATACGTCCCCGGACATGGGTGACGTCGCGGTGGGTCTGCAGAGGATCGGGGCCTGTGACGCCGATCTTGACCACGCTAGTTCAGTAGAATGCGGCGGACGCACTTGGGCCTTCCGCCGGATTGAGGCGCGTATAGGGGGAGTCGCCGGGCTTGTCAACATGAGCCGGCGCTTGTCACCCCGGCGTGGCAATGCCAACCATACGCGGGACAATCCCGCGGAGCCTGACATCATGCAGATCATCGGCCTGTGCCGTTTTTCCTATCCCGCCGAAGGCGGCTTTCAGGTCGAACACCAAAGCATCGAGGACCGCATCGATTATCTCTACGCGCCCGCGCGGATGGAGGAAAGGCTGCGGCACTTCGAATGCATCTGCTTGCCCGGCCTGAAGGCGCAGTCCGACCCGAATTTCATCTTCCTCGTGTTGGTCGGAGAGTCGATGCCGCAGGTTTATCTGCAGCGGCTGCGGGCGCTGCTCGCGGATTTTCCGCAAGCCCGCATCGTCGCCCGCCCGCCCGGGCCGCACCGCAAGGTCTGCCAGCAGGTGATCAACGCCGCACGCGACATGGATCAGCCCTGCCTCGAGTTCCGCCATGACGACGACGACGCCGTTGCGGTGACCTTCATTGAGGAGCTCCGCGCCGCGGCTCTCGACATTTCCGCGCTGCGGGCCCGTCACCGGCTCGTGGCACTGGACTGGAACCGCGGCTACATCGCGCGTCCGGACGCGCGGGGGCTCTGCGCCGAGCCCTGCGTCACCCCCTTCTGGGGGGTCGCACAGGCGGTGGCGGTAGCGCCCGGCGTGCGCCAGAGCATCATGAACTTCGGCCACCAGAAGCTAAACCAGTTCATGCCGATGCTCAGCTTCACCGACAGCCCAATGTACCTGCGCGGCCACAATGACCACAACGACTCGCGCCAGAAGAAGCACGTGAAACCCGTCGATCTTCCGCGCCTCGATGCCGAAGGCGAAGCCGAGATCCAGCGCCGCTTCGCGGTCGATTGCGATCAAATCCGCCGAGTCTTCTCCCCCGCCGCCACGACCTGACCACCGCCCGCGCGCCGCAACTGCCGCTCGCGCCAGAGCGTGAAACAGCCCATCGTCACGATCACCGCCGCGCCAAGCAGGGTGATCGGCTCGGGGAGTTCCCCCCACAGCACAAGCCCGAGCAACAGCGCCCACAGCAATCCGGTGTACCGGAACGGCGCAATGAAGCCGACCTCACCAACCCGCATCACCATGACGCTGAAGGTATAGCCGGCGACAATCAGCAGCGAGGTGCCAAGCATCAACCCGGCAAGACGCGCGTCCAGCGGCTGCCAGTCCTCGCTGATCGACCAGCCAGCGGCAAAGAGCATGACCAGCACCGCCGAAGACAGCGTCACCTGCATGCTAGGCACACCCGCAGACAGCCGCCGCGTCGCCAGATCACGCAGCGTGACCGCCGCCACCGCCAGAAGTGCATAGACCGAGAAGACGTTGAACCCCTCGCTGCCGGGCCGCACGATCAACAGCATGCCGCAAAAGCCGACAGCGATCGCCAGCCAGCGCCGCCAGCCGACCGGCTCACCGAAGAACACCGCGCTGCCCAGCGTGACCGTCAGCGGGACCATCTGCAACAGCGCTGTGGCATTGGCCAGTGGCATGTTGCGCAATGCGGTCAGGAAGAAGAACGCCGCGCCGCATTCGGCGATCCCTCGGACAAGCATGACCACGCCGTCGCGCGGCGCAGGCCGGTGGGTCAGCGCGCCAAGGCGCAGCGCGAGAAACGCAATGAACAAGCTCGCCACGATCCCGCGCAGCACCAGAACCTGAGACAGCGGCAGCGCGTCGCCAATGGCTTTCACGCAGGCATCGCTGAAGGTGAAGGCGGCCATGTTCCCGATCATCAGGAGCACGCCGCGGCTGTTGTCGGGCAGTTTGGTCATGCCCTCTGCGCTAGCACCGCGGCCGCGCTGCCACCACTGCGAACCGCGCGCCGACGTGAGATCGCCCGGAAGCGTGTCTTCTTCTCTTCGAAAAATACGCCGGGGGTGAGCCGCGCAGCGGCGAGGGGGCAGCGCCCCCTGCGTCGGGCTGCGACTGGCAGGTGCGGCGTCGAAGGTCGGGCGCAACGCCATCCGTAAAGAGACCACCGAAGGCGAGCCGCCCTGTCCCCCCCACGGCCACAAAAAAGGCCCCCGCGCCGAAGCGCGGGGGCCAATCTTTTCAGAGCCGATCGCCGGCCGAGATTACTCGCGGCTTTCCGGCGTATCGACGACCAGCGTGTCGAACTCGTCGCCACCGATCACGTCGCTCTCGGCAGCAGCGTCGGGCGCGGCCAGCAGCGCGGCCTGTTCGGCCTCGTCGCGGCGCACTTCGATCACCTTGTTGTCGCGCTCGGTCGCGATGCGACGCACCTTCTGGGTCGCGCCACCGGTGCCCGCCGGGATCAGACGGCCGACGATGACGTTCTCCTTGAGGCCGACCAGCTTGTCCTTCTTGCCCTGCACCGATGCCTCGGTGAGAACGCGGGTGGTCTCCTGGAAGGAGGCTGCCGAGATGAACGAGCGGGTCTGCAGCGACGCCTTGGTGATGCCGAGGAGGATCGGTTCGCCGGTGGCCGGACGGCCGCCCTTCTTCTCGATCTTCTCGTTGGCCGCGTCGAACTCCGCCTTGTCCACGTGCTCGCCCTTGAGCAGCGTCGTATCGCCGGAGTCGTGGATTTCCCACTTCTGCAGCATCTGACGGACGATGACCTCAACGTGCTTGTCGTTGATCTTCACGCCCTGCAGTCGATAGACGTCCTGGACTTCGTCAATCATGTAGTTCGCCAGAGCCTCGACACCCATAATCGCAAGGATGTCATGCGGCGCCGGGTTGCCGTCCATGATGTAGTCGCCCTTCTGGACGTAATCGCCTTCGACCACAGGAATGTGCTTGCCCTTCGGAATCATGTATTCCTTGGTGTCCATCGTGTCGTCGACCGGGTCGATCGCGATGCGGCGCTTGTTCTTGTAGTCCTTGCCGAAGCGCACATAGCCGTCGATCTCGGCGATGATCGCGTGGTCCTTCGGACGACGCGCCTCGAAGAGTTCGGCCACACGCGGCAGACCACCGGTAATGTCCTTCGTCTTCGCGCCTTCACGCGGGATACGCGCCAGAACGTCACCGGCCTTGATCTCCTGCCCGTCTTCGCACGACAGGATCGCGTCGACCGACATCGGGTAGGTGATCGGGTTACCGGCCGCGTTGCGGACGGGCTCGCCATCGGCATCCATCAGGATGATTTCCGGCTTGAGCTCGTTGCCCTTCGGTGCCGCACGCCAGTCGATCACGATCTTCTGGGTCATGCCGGTGGCTTCGTCGGTCTCATCGCGCACGGCCACACCATTGGTGAGGTCGACGTGCTTGGCGACACCGTCCGCCTCCGCCAGGATCGGCAGGGTGTAGGGGTCCCACTCGAACAGCTTGTCGCCGCGGGCGACCGTCTGGCCTTCCTTGACGAACAGCTTGGTGCCGTAGCCGAGCTTGTGGCTCGCACGTTCCTTGCCGTCCTCGCCCATGATCCGCAGCTTCATGTTGCGGCCCATGATGAGGGTCTCGCCGATGGCGTTATCGAGGGTCGAGGCGTTCTCGAACTCGATGATGCCCTCTTGCGAGGCCTCCTGGAAGGACTGCTGGCCACCCTGCGCAACGCCGCCGATGTGGAATGTCCGCATCGTCAGCTGCGTGCCGGGCTCACCGATCGACTGCGCGGCGATGATGCCGACAGCCTCACCAGTGTTGACCATGGTACCGCGTGCGAGGTCACGGCCATAGCACATGGCGCAGACGCCCTCTTCGGCCTCACAGGTCAGCGGCGAGCGGATGCGCGTGGTTTGCACGGCGGCTTCGTCGATCACGTCGGCCATACGCTCGTCGATGAGCTGACCGGCGCGGACCAGCACTTCGCTGGTGACCGGGTGCAGAATGTCGTCCGCGGCAACACGGCCGAGGATACGTTCTGCGAGCGAGGCCACGACTTCACCGTCGTTGACAGCCGCTTCCGCGGTGATCGCGCGGTCAGTGCCGCAATCGTGCGCACGCACGATGCAGTCCTGCGCGACGTCCACCAGACGACGGGTCAGGTAACCCGAGTTCGCCGTCTTCAGAGCGGTATCCGACAGACCCTTACGGGCACCGTGGGTCGAGTTGAAGTACTCGAGAACGGTCAGGCCTTCTTTGAAGTTCGAGATGATCGGGGTCTCGATGATGTCGCCGTTCGGCTTCGCCATCAGGCCGCGCATCCCGCCCAGCTGCTTCATCTGGGTGACCGAGCCACGCGCACCGGAGTGGGCCATCATGTAAACCGAGTTCGGCTCCATTTCCGACCCGTCCTCGGCGCGCTTGTTGGCCGAGATGGTGTTCATCATGGCGTCGGTGACCTTGTCGTTACACTTCGACCAGGCGTCCACCACCTTGTTGTACTTCTCGCCCTGGGTGATCAGACCGTCGAGATACTGCTGCTCGAAGTCCTTCACCTGATCGCGGGTTTCCTCGACCAGTTCCCACTTGTTGTCGGGGATGACCATGTCGTCCTTGCCGAACGAGATGCCGGCGCGGAACGCTTCCTTGAAGCCCATCGACATGATCTGGTCACAGAAGATGACCGACTCTTTCTGACCGCAGTAACGGTAGACGGTGTCGATGACCTTCTGCACGTCTTTCTTACGCAGCAGCGTGTTGACCAGATCGAACGGAGCCTTGGCGTTCATCGGCAGCAGCGCGCCGAGGCGTACGCGACCCGGGGTCGTCTCGTAGCGTTTGACGACCTCGTTGCCCTCTTCGTCGATCTGCTTGACGCGGCACTCGATCTTGGCGTGCAGGTGCACCTCACCGGAGGTCAGAGCGTGCTCCACCTCTTCGATGTTCGAGAACTTCATGCCCTCGCCCTTCATGCCTTCGCGCATGATGGTGGTGTAATACAGACCAAGGATCATGTCCTGCGACGGAACGATGATCGGGCTGCCGTTTGCAGGCGACAGAACGTTGTTCGTCGACATCATCAGCACGCGCGCTTCAAGCTGAGCTTCAAGCGACAGCGGCACGTGAACGGCCATCTGGTCGCCATCGAAGTCAGCGTTGAACGCCGAGCAGACGAGCGGGTGCAGCTGGATGGCCTTGCCTTCGATCAGCTGGGGTTCGAACGCCTGAATGCCCAGACGGTGCAGCGTCGGCGCGCGGTTCAGCAGAACCGGGTGCTCGCGGATCACCTCGTCGAGGATGTCCCACACCTCGGGACGTTCCTTCTCGACCAGCTTCTTCGCCTGTTTCACGGTGCTCGACAGGCCTTTGGCCTCGAGGCGCGAGTAGATGAAGGGCTTGAACAGTTCGAGCGCCATCTTCTTCGGCAGGCCGCACTGGTGCAGCTTGAGTTCCGGACCGGTCACAATGACCGAACGGCCCGAGAAGTCGACGCGCTTACCCAGAAGGTTCTGACGGAAGCGGCCCTGCTTACCTTTGAGCATGTCCGACAGCGACTTCAGCGGGCGCTTGTTCGCGCCGGTGATGACGCGGCCACGACGTCCGTTGTCGAACAGAGCGTCGACGGCTTCCTGCAGCATCCGCTTTTCGTTGCGGACGATGATGTCCGGCGCGCGCAGTTCGATCAGCCGCTTGAGGCGGTTGTTCCGGTTGATCACGCGGCGGTACAGGTCGTTCAGGTCCGAGGTCGCAAAGCGGCCGCCGTCCAGCGGCACCAGCGGGCGCAGCTCGGGCGGGATGACCGGGATCACGGTGAGGATCATCCACTCGGGGCGGTTGCCCGACTCGAGGAAGGATTCCACCACCTTCAGACGCTTGATGATCTTCTTGGGCTTGAGCTCGCCGGTCGCTTCCTTGAGGTCGGCGCGCAGCTGCTCGGCCTCGGCCTCGAGGTCGATGGCGGCCAGCATCTCGCGGATCGCTTCGGCACCGATGTTGGCGCTGAACGCGTCGGCGCCGTACTGGTCTTGCGCGTCGAGATACTCGTCCTCGGTCATCATCTGGCCGTAGGTCAGATCGGTGAGGCCCGGCTCGATCACCACGTAGTTTTCGAAGTACAGCACGCGCTCGAGGTCACGCAGCGTCATGTCCAGCATGAGGCCGATGCGCGAGGGCAGCGACTTCAGGAACCAGATGTGCGCGCAGGGAGCTGCGAGCTCGATGTGGCCCATCCGCTCGCGGCGGACTTTCTGCAGGGTAACTTCGACGCCGCATTTTTCGCAGACGACGCCGCGATACTTCATGCGCTTATACTTGCCGCACAGGCATTCGTAGTCCTTGATCGGGCCAAAGATGCGCGCGCAGAACAGGCCGTCACGCTCGGGCTTGAACGTACGGTAGTTGATCGTCTCGGGCTTTTTGATCTCGCCGTAGGACCACGAGAGGATCCGCTCGGGCGAGGCCAGCGACACCTTGATCTCGTCGAACACCTTCGGCGGGGTCAGCGGGTTGAACGGGTTGTTCGTCAGTTCCTGGTTCATGTCGTCTTCCTAAATGACAGGGCTTGGAGAGAGGAGCCGCGCGAGGCCGGTGCCCCGCGCGGTGGCTGGAAGGGCCGTTATTCCTCGTCCTCCGCGTCCAGGAGTTCCATGTTCAGGCCGAGGCCGCGGACTTCTTTCACGAGAACGTTGAAGCTCTCGGGAACGCCCGCCTCGTAGTTGTCCTCGCCCTTGACGATGCTTTCGTAGACCTTCGTCCGGCCTGCCACGTCGTCCGACTTCACGGTCAGCATTTCCTGCAGGGTGTAGGCGGCGCCATAGGCTTCCAGAGCCCAGACTTCCATCTCCCCGAAACGCTGGCCACCGAACTGCGCCTTACCACCCAGCGGCTGCTGCGTGACGAGCGAGTACGGGCCGGTCGAACGTGCGTGGATCTTGTCGTCGACAAGGTGGTGCAGCTTGAGCATGTACTTCACGCCCACCGTCACCTCACGCGCGAACTGGTCGCCGGTGCGGCCATCGAACAGCACGGACTGGCCGGACTGGTTGATGCCTGCACGCGTCAGCGCGTCGTTCACGTCGGCTTCCTTGGCGCCGTCGAAGACCGGCGTTGCGATCGGCACACCGCGGGTGGCGTTGGAGGCTGCTTCAAGAAGCTGATCCTCTTCCATGCCCTCGATGCCTTCGGCGTAGACCTCGGCACCATACGCGTGACGCATCGCCTCGCGAACCGGGGTGATGTCGCCGGAACGGCGGTATTCCTGCAGGCCCTCGTCGATCTGGTTGCCCAGAGCGCGTGCGGCCCAGCCCATGTGGGTTTCAAGAATCTGACCGACGTTCATACGCGACGGCACGCCCAGCGGGTTGAGGCAGAAGTCGACCGGGGTACCATCCGCAAGGAACGGCATGTCCTCGATCGGAACCACGCGCGACACAACACCCTTGTTGCCGTGGCGGCCAGCCATCTTGTCGCCAGGCTGCAGCTTGCGCTTCACCGCGACGAAGACTTTGACCATCTTCATCACACCCGGCGGCAGGTCGTCGCCACGACGGACTTTCTCGACCTTATCCTCGAAACGGGCGTCGAGCGCGCGCTTCTGCGCCTCGTACTGCTCGTGCAGGGCCTCGACGATCTGCGCGTCCGCCTCTTCGGCGAGAGCAAGCTGCCACCACTGGCCGCGGCTCAGGCTTTCAAGAAGCTCTTCGTCGATCTCCGAGTTCGGGCGCACGCCCTTCGGACCCTTCACCGCGGTCTTGCCCAGGACGAGGTCCTTCAGACGGGCGTAGATGTTGCGGTCGAGGATGGCGAGTTCGTCGTCCCGGTCACGGGCCAGACGTTCGACTTCTTCACGCTCGATCTGCAGCGCACGTTCGTCTTTCTCCACACCGTGACGGTTGAAGACACGAACTTCCACGACGGTGCCGTAGTCGCCCGGCTTCACGCGCAGCGAGGTGTCACGCACGTCCGAAGCTTTCTCACCGAAGATGGCACGGAGGAGTTTCTCTTCCGGCGTCATCGGGCTTTCGCCCTTCGGAGTGATCTTGCCCACGAGGATGTCGCCCGGCTCCACGTCCGCACCGATATACACGATACCGGCTTCGTCGAGGTTGCGCAGGGCTTCCTCGCCGACGTTGGGAATGTCGCGGGTGATCTCTTCCGGCCCAAGCTTGGTGTCACGGGCGGCGACTTCGAATTCCTCGATGTGGATCGAGGTGTAGACGTCGTCACGCGCGATGCGCTCGGAGATCAGGATCGAGTCTTCGTAGTTGTAGCCGTTCCAGGGCATGAAGGCGACGATGATGTTCTTGCCGAGCGCGAGTTCACCGATGTCGGTGGACGGGCCGTCTGCAATCACTTCACCTTTGCCGACCTTGTCACCCACTTTCACCAGCGGACGCTGGTTGATGCAGGTGTTCTGGTTCGAGCGCTGGAACTTGCGCATGCGGTAGATGTCCACGCCCGGATCGCCCGGTTCGAGACCATCGGTCGCACGGATCACGATACGCTGCGCATCGACTTGGTCGATGATGCCGCCGCGCTTGGCCATGATCGCCGCGCCGGAGTCGCGTGCCACAACCTCTTCGATCCCGGTGCCGACCAGCGGCGCCTCGGATTTCAGGACGGGCACGGCCTGACGCTGCATGTTCGCGCCCATCAGTGCGCGGTTCGCGTCGTCGTTTTCGAGGAACGGGATGAGCGAGGCACCCACCGAGACCAGCTGCTTCGGCGAGACGTCGATCAGGTCGACGCTTTCGCGCGGTGCCAGCGTGTAGTCGCCCGACTGGCGGGTCGACACGAGGTCGTTGATGAACTTGCCCTCTTCGTCCAGCGTCGCGTTGGCCTGCGCCACGGTGTGACGCATTTCCTCGGTCGCCGACATGTAGTGGACTTCGTCGGTGACCTTGGCGTCGACAACCTTGCGGTACGGGGTTTCGATGAAGCCGTACTTGTTGACGCGCGCGAAGGTGGCCAGCGAGTTGATCAGACCGATGTTCGGGCCTTCCGGCGTTTCAATCGGGCACATCCGGCCGTAGTGCGTCGGGTGCACGTCGCGCACCTCGAAGCCTGCGCGCTCGCGGGTCAGACCGCCCGGCCCAAGCGCCGACAGGCGACGCTTGTGCGTCACTTCCGACAGCGGGTTGGTCTGGTCCATGAACTGCGACAGCTGCGACGAGCCGAAGAACTCGCGCACGGCAGCCGCGGCGGGCTTTGCGTTGATCAGGTCCTGCGGCATGACGGTGTCGATCTCGACCGACGACATGCGTTCCTTGATCGCGCGCTCCATGCGGAGCAGGCCGACACGGTACTGGTTTTCCATCAGTTCGCCGACGGAACGGACGCGGCGGTTGCCGAGGTGGTCGATGTCGTCCACTTCGCCACGGCCATCGCGCAGTTCGACAAGCGCCTTGATGCACTTGACGATATCGTCGCGGTCCAGCGTGCGCTGGGTGTCCGGCTTGTCGAGCGCCAGACGCATGTTCATCTTGACGCGGCCCACGGCCGAGAGGTCGTAACGCTCACCATCGAAGAACAGCGTGTCGAACAGCGCCGAAGCGGCTTCGACGGTCGGCGGCTCGCCCGGACGCATGACGCGGTAGATGTCCATGAGCGCGCTGTTGCGGTCCATGTTCTTGTCTTGCGCCATCGTGTTGCGCATGTACGCGCCGACGGTGATGTTGTCGATGTCGAGAACGGGGATCTCGGTGACGCCCGCGTCGACCAGCTCTTTCAGAGTGCCGCCGGTCACGTCGCCGTCTTTGTCGACTTCCCAGGTCAGCTCATCGCCGGCTTCGACGTAGATCGCGCCGGTTTCTTCGTTGATGATGTCCTTGGAGACGAACTTGCCGACGATCTGCTCGAACGGCAGCAGCAGGTTCTGCACCTTGCCTTCGTCGATCAGCTTCTTCACCGCGCGCGGGGTCACCTTCTTGGTGGCCTCGGCAATGATCTCGCCGGTGTCTGCATCCACGAGGTCATGCTGCGGGCGCGTGCCGCGCACCCGCTCGGGGAAGAACTTGGTCACCCAGCCTTCGCCACGACGCAGCGTGTAGGTCACGGTGTCGTAGTAGGCATCCATGATCTGCTCTTGGTCGAGACCCAGGGCATAAAGCAGGGTCGTGACCGGGAGCTTGCGGCGGCGGTCGATGCGCGCAAAGACGATGTCCTTGGCGTCGAACTCGAAATCGAGCCAGGAGCCGCGGTAGGGAATGATGCGGCAGGCGAAGAGCAGCTTGCCCGAGCTGTGCGTCTTGCCTTTGTCATGATCGAAGAAGACGCCCGGCGAACGGTGCATCTGGGACACGATCACCCGTTCGGTGCCGTTCACGATGAACGTGCCGTTCGGTGTCATCAGGGGCATGTCGCCCATGAAGACGTCTTGTTCCTTGATGTCCTTCACCGACTTGGCGCCGGTATCCTCGTCGATATCGAACACGATGAGACGCAGGGTGACCTTCAGCGGCGCGCTGTAGGTCATGTCGCGCTGCATGCACTCTTCGACGTCGTACTTGGGCTTTTCCAGTTCGTAGTTCACGAACTCGAGAACGGCGGTCTCGTTGAAATCCTTGATCGGGAAGACCGACTGGAAGACGCCTTTGATGCCTTCGCCGTCAGTCGGCTGCAGCTGGTCGCCGGATTTCAGGAAGAGTTCGTAGGAGCTTTTCTGAACCTCGATGAGGTTCGGCATCTCCAGAACCTCGCGAATTTTACCGTAATATCTGCGGAGACGTTTCTGGCCAAGAAAGCTTTGCGCCATAGGTCTGTTCACCTTTCGCTTCTCACTGGACACGCGTGCTGTCGGGCACCAGCAGCGCATCCATCCGAGACGGCAGTGTTCCGATCCATTCCTGGCCCCTGTCCCACCAGAGGCCTCCCGATCCTGGAACTCGCCTGAGAGAAGCCCCGGCCCTGCGGCAGAAAGGGCCTCTCTGAGACGGGTTCGGCTGGACCCGGAAATCTCCGGATCCAGCCTGCATTCTCAATTGCTCCGGGCAGACCCGGACAGCAATTACTTGAGCTCGATTTCCGCGCCTGCTTCTTCGAGCTTCTTCTTGATCTCTTCGGCTTCGTCCTTGGACACGCCTTCTTTGACCGGCTTGCCGCCTGCTTCGACCAGCTCTTTGGCTTCTTTCAGGCCAAGACCGGTGATGCCGCGGACTTCTTTGATCACGTTGATCTTCTTGTCGCCTGCCGACTTGAGGATCACGTCGAATTCGGTCTTTTCTTCCTCAGCAGCAGCTGCGTCGCCGCCTGCCGGGCCGGCCATCATCACTGCGCCGCCTGCTGCGGGCTCGATGCCGTACTCGTCTTTGAGGATGGTTTTCAGTTCTTGTGCTTCGAGCAGCGTCAGACCGACGATTTGCTCTGCAAGTGCTTTAAGATCAGCCATTTTACGTATTCCGTCTAGCTAGATGTGTTCCAACGTGCGGGTATTCAACCCCACGAAGATCTGGGGGATGCCGTTACGCCGCTTTCTCTTCGATGGTCGAGAGAATCGAAGCGATGTTCGATGCAGGTGCGCCAATCGCACCGGCGATGTTCGAAGCGGGCGCGCCGATGCAGCCGACGATGGAAGCAATAAGCTCATCGCGCGACGGCATTTTCGACACGGCCTCGACACCGGCCCGGTCCAGAGCCGTTCCTGCCATTGCACCGCCGAGGATCTCGAACTTCGAGTTTGCCTTGGCGAAGTCCTCAACCACCTTGGCAGCTGCCACGGGGTCTTCGGAGTAGGTCAGAACGGTCATACCCTCGAGGTATTCCGAGATGCTTTCGCATTCGGTGCCCTTGAGAGCGATCTTGGCGAGCCTGTTCTTGGCGACACGAACCGACGTGTCAGCCGCGCGGGCGCGGGCACGAAGATCCGTCATCTCGGCAACCGTGAGACCTTCGTAGCGGCTAACCACCACGACGCCAGAGCTTTCAAAGATCTGGCCGAGTTCCTCGACCACTTTCTCTTTCTGGGCTCTATCCACAGTTTCACTCCAAGTTATGGAGGGGATTCGACCCCTCCGGCTCGTTCTGCCGGGTCTCCCCGGCCTCAAGGTCCGATCGGGTCGTCACATCGCGCCACCGGAACACAAGGCCCGGAACGTTATGTCTCTTCCCGTCTCAGGCAGGATTTAAGAGAAATCAGATCGAATGATCGGACGCTCACCCACCGTCTCGGACGAAATCGAGGGCCGCCACGAATCGTGCGCTGCCCTCGTCTGCTTCGCATACCGGGTTTTGCGCCCATTGCCAAGGCCAGATCGCCTTGTTTGCGAAGAGGCGCAGTCTAGCAGTGGCGCGCATAGATGCAATGGCGAGGATATCGCGACATTGACGGAACGACAGGCACCCTCTAGATAGCCCATGCCGAAAAACGTCAGGCCGGTTCGGTTAGCCCGGCCACCGCGCTCGCCGCGTGGAGTTAGTCGTTCCGCGAACCCACGGCACCCTGTTCACCAGGGGCCCCGTGGAACCGCAAAGCACCTTCGGCCTTCCACAGCCCCATGCCTATGCCATGTCGCACCTGACATATTCATGGAGTCTGCAATGACCACATCCCGCTCTACCCTGCTGCTCGCACAAGCCTTCATCTCAGGCAGCATGTCCTTCTTGATGACAGGCATCTTCAGCGCCTTGCCCCTCGGCTTCATGCCGGGCTGGTTCGGCACGTGGATGCAGCACTGGCTTACAGCATGGCCGATCGCCTTTGTGCTGGCACTTCTGGTCGGACCGCTATGCTTCAAGGCATCTTTCATGGTGCTGAACACCGCCAGCCGCCTGCGCTGAGCCCCAGCCGAACATGCAAAAGGCCCCGCCGTTTCCGGCGGGGCCTTCGCAATCAGACCGGATCAGATCACTCGACGTTGGCCGAGGTCACATCCACCGACACGCCCGGGCCCATGGTCGAGCTGAGCGAGATCTTCTGCACGTAGGTGCCTTTGGCACCGGCCGGCTTCGCCTTGGAGACGGCGCCGACGAAGGCGCGGATGTTCTCGGCGAGCTTGGCTTCGTCAAAGGACGCTTTGCCAACGCCCGCGTGGATCACGCCGGCTTTTTCCACCTTGAACTGAACCTGACCGCCTTTGGCGTCTTTGACTGCCTGAGCGACGTCCATCGTCACCGTGCCGACCTTCGGGTTCGGCATCAGGTTGCGCGGGCCGAGCACTTTGCCCAGACGGCCGACGATCGGCATCATGTCCGGGGTCGCGATGCAGCGGTCGAAATCGATGGTGCCACCTTGGATGGTTTCCATCAGGTCTTCCGCGCCCACGATATCTGCGCCAGCGGCCTGAGCTTCTTCAGCTTTCGGGCCACGTGCGAAGACAGCAACGCGCACGGTTTTGCCGGTGCCGTTGGGCAGGCCGACAACGCCGCGGACCATCTGGTCTGCGTGGCGCGGGTCGACGCCGAGGTTCATGGCGATCTCGACGGTCTCGTCGAACTTGGCCGAGGCGTTTGCCTTGATCAGAGCGACCGCTTCTTCGACGGTCACGTCTTCTTTGCCGGCAAAGGCTTCACGGGCGGCGCGGGTGCGTTTTCCGAGTTTTGCCATCTTACTTCACCTCGATGCCCATCGACTTGGCCGAGCCAAGGATGATCTGCATTGCCTGCTCGACGTCGTTCGCCGACAGGTCCTTCATCTTCGCTTCGGCGATCTCGCGCACCTGAGCGACGGTGACGGTCGCAACGGTCTCGCGGCCGGGGTTCTCGGCACCACGGGGACGGTTACGCTTGCCAACGGGCTTCAGACCGGCTGCCTTCTTCAGGTAGTAAGACGCGGGGGGCGTCTTGATGTCCATGGTGAAGGACTTGTCCTGATAGTAGGTGATCTCGGTCGGGCAGGGTGCGCCAACTTCCATGTCCTGCGTCTTGGCGTTGAACGCCTTGCAGAATTCCATGATGTTGATGCCGCGCTGACCCAGTGCCGGGCCCACGGGCGGCGACGGGTTGGCTTTGCCTGCAGGAATCTGCAGCTTCATCTTGCCAGCAAGTTTCTTGGCCATCTGGCCTCTCCTTTTTCCATGCCCCACGGACGCGTCCGCGAGGCGTTTCCTGGTGTGGTCTGGTCTGGGCAGCGCGCTGCCCTCGCCTCCCACCGGTTGGCGAGGTCACCCCCGCCGAGACGCTCAGGCCTGCTTCGAGACCTGAGTGAATTCCAGCTCGACCGGGGTTTCCCGGCCAAAGATCGACACCGACACGCGCAGGCGCTGGTTGTCGTCGTCCACGCCCTCGACCATGCCGTCGAAGCCCTCGAACGGGCCGTCGTTGACCTTGACCTTCTCGCCCACCTCGAAGTGGATGAGAGTGCGGGGCGCTTCTTCGCCTTCCTGAACCCGGCCGAGGATCGCCTGAACTTCGGCGTCGCGCATCGGCATCGGGCGGCCCTGCGGGCCAAGGAACCCGGTCACCCGGTTGATCGAGTTGACCAGGTGATAGCCCTGGTCCGACATTTCCATGTGCACGAGCACGTAGCCCGGCATAAAGCGGCGCTCGGTCGTGACCTTCTTGCCGCGGCGGATCTCGATGACCTCTTCGGTCGGCACGAGAACCTCGTCAATCTGGTCCTCAAGCGCCTGCTCGGCCACCGCCTGACGGATCTGCTCCGCGATCTTCTTCTCGAAGTTCGACAGAACGCTCACCGAATACCACCGCTTCGCCATCGGGCCCCTCTTCGTTTCTCGGCCACCTTGCCAGCGGCCTGTTCAGATGCGCGCCCGAAGGTGCGCTGCAGGTTCGTCGCGGATGCGCCGCGCCCCAAAAGAAAACCGGCGTGCAACCGAATCGCTGCACGCCCGCTCTGGGAAAGTGGATTGTGCACTACCGCCACCCGACGCCGATTTCAAGGGGCGGTCCCCCACAGCGCCACCGCGTCCTAGCGGTGCTTCTTCTTGGTGCGGGTGCCCCTTGGGCGGTCCGCGCATTCAGAAAGCGCAGAGGCCCCTGCCCCGACTTAGCCGAAGAAGGACAGCAGGCCCTGAAGGCCGGTGCGGATAAGAATGTCGACCAGCGCGAAGAAAATCGCGGTCAGCGTCGCCATGACAAAGACGGTGATCGTGGTCAGCACCACTTCGCGACGGGTCGGCCAGGCGATCTTGCCGATCTCGGACCGCGTCTGCTGAATGAACTGGAGCGGGTTGGTCATGCAGGTCTGCCTTGCGGGAAATCCTCGGTTGGCGGGTCGTATACGCCCGGCAGAGGCTTGTGACAAGCAGAGTCCGGCGTCGAAGAGGCAACCGCCACGCCGCGTGCGCCCAGACGTTTCGCCGCTGCGCGTGTTCAGCGCAAAGAAGCGCACGTGCGACCGGCGCAGTTGTCGGTGTAAGTGGCGGCACCTCAGCATTTTTTCGCCTCGGAAAGTAACAAGAATCTTATTCACAGAGGCCTGACGTGAGGGAACCTTTTTTCAAAACTTGCGTTCGCGCACGCTTGGCCACCGCCCCCACCGTTTCAATGCAGTTCACAGAAAACACACGCAAAATTTTGCCGCATCGGCGGGGGAACGCTTTTCGGCTTGAGGGGGTTGGGTGGCCAGAAGCGACGAACGCAGACACGCCAGTCGCTACATGGAAACAGTACTTGGAGTATCACACGATGAAACGCCTTCTTACGATTACCGCCCTTTCTTCGGTTCTTGCCACCGGCGCACTGGCCGCCACGCAAGAACAGACCAACCTGATCAACACCTATGCGCCCGATGTGAATGTGGAGATGCTGAGCGAACAGCAGGTGATCGAAGCCATGGCCATCGCCAACGGCGGCGACTCGGACATCCACAAGGCCGAGAAGATCGAAGCCATCGCCATGCGCGACGACGCTCCGATGACCTTCTCGAGCGAGCAGCTGGCGCAGATTGAAGAGTATCTGCCCGCCGAAACCGTGATGATGATGAACGGTGAACAGCGCGCCGACGCTCTGGCGCTCATCAACGGTGCCGACGACGGTGATGACGTCCGTGCTCAGCTTCTCGCCCTCGGTGAAGATGCGACCCCGACGCTGACCCCCGCAGAGATTGCACGCATTCAGGATCTTGCACCGGACGCCGATCTGACCGCGCTCACCGCCGAGCAAGTCAGCGAAATCCGCGCGCTGATCTACACCGACGATAACGATGCGCAGCTTCAAGGCCGCATCAACGATGTGGTGTCGTAAGCCATAGCGCATACAAAATGTAGGGATGATTGTTATCCCTACGTTGCTAATGCAGGGCCGCCCCGGTTTTTCCGGGGCGGCCCTTTGCATGTGTATCGATCGAGATTTTCTGAAATATTCCGGCTCAGAGGTCGCCCCGCTCTCCCATAAAGTGTTTTTTGCTGACGGCGGCAACATTTCTGGCGCATGATCCGCGCGACGATTGTCTTTAAGTTTCGCAAAAAGTGGGCGCATTTGAGAGCCTTGGTTGACGAGAACAAATCCCTTCGGCTGCATCTATTCGGCCCACTGTGTCTGCAGGACTGCGAGGGCCGAGACTGCACGCCGCAGAGCCAGCCTGCGCAGGCTGTTCTGGCGATGCTCGCCCTCGCCCCGCGCGGCACCATGCGCCGCAGTCGCTTGCAAAGCCTGATCTGGGCCAACAAGGAGAGCCATTACGCCTCGCAAAGCCTGCGCAGCGCGCTCTATGCCCTGCGCAGGGATCTGGCGAAGGCGTCCAGCATTGACCTCCTTAGCAGCGACAGTGCCAGCGTAAGCCTGCGCACCGACGCGCTTTGGATTGACGTGCTGGCACTCGATGACCCTGCCGAGGCCGCACAGTTGCGCAGTCGCGTCGGCGCGGCGGTGCCCGATCTGCTCGAAGGACTGGACCTTCGCTCGGCGGACGACGAGTTCGAGGATTGGCTGCGCGTGCAGCGCAGCCACTGGCGCGAGCGCTTGCTCGCCCATCCCGCGCAAGCCCCTGCTCCGACGGCGCCCTCCGCCGCACTCTCCACAATATCGCAAGCCCCGCATCGCGGTGCGGTGATCGGCCTGCTCCCAAGCGCCAACCAAACCGCCGACAGCCTGCTGCGATTTCAGACCGACACGCTGCTTGAGCAATTGATCTTTGGCGTTCAGCACCTCGTCCCGACAACGATCAACGATTTCCGCGAGTCCCTTCCCGGCAGCGCCACTGGCGACAGCCTGCACGACCGACCGGACATTCTGCTACGCATGAGCAGCAGCTGCTTTGGCTCCAGTGCGGGGCTGCGGATGCAAGCCTTTCGGGGCAGCGACAACAGTCTGCTTTGGTCATTATCCTCAGCGCCAATCGACAAGACGCAGATGAGCATCGAGAGTCCCTCTCTGGCCCGCTTTGTCGGCGAGGCGATGGATCGCATCTGCCACACGCTGACCTCGCCGCAGGGCGTGCGCCGGGACGAGGTGATCTCGCCATTCCACGCCATCGTCGAGATGTTCCGCCTCGATCACGGCGCATTGGACGCGCTAAAAGGCGAGCTTCAGCGCGCCTATAACATCACCCGTAATACCAGCTACCTGAGCATTCTCGCCTATCTGAACACCTTCACCGTGGGCGAACACTGGCAGAGCTTCTCGCCGCAGGTGGCAGAGGAAACCGCCGATCTGGTGGCCCGCGTCGAGGCCGAGCAGCCGTGGAACGGCGTCGCCATGGCGCTGGCCGGCCACGCCAAGGCCTATGTGCTGCACGACATGTTGGGCGCCGAACTGCTGCTCAAACGCGCGGTGGAGATCAATCCCTACATGGCGATCAGCTGGGACCATCTGGCGCTGCACGCGCTTTACACCGCGCGCTACGATCTGGCCGCCACCGCCTCGCGCCGGGCCGAGGCGCTCGGGCACTGCAGCCCGCTGGTCTTCACCTACGAGCAAACGCGCTGCATGATCGACACGCTCGAAGCGCGGTTCGACAGCGCCGCCGAACTGGGTCAGCGTATTCTGGCCCGGCGCCCACGCTTCGGCGCGGCCCTGCGCTACACCGCCATCAGCCTCGCGCATCTTGGCCAGCTTGACGAGGCGCGGTCCCTCATCGGGCGCATCCGAGAGATGGACCCGGATTTCTCGCCCAATTGGGTGGACCGGAATCGAATGGCGGTAAATGATGAAAACGGACGCCTCATTTTGTCCGCGGGTTTGAAAAAAGCGATTTGCTGAATATCGGGAGAGGGACATGTCTTCATTCGGAAAGACCCTTCGAGAAAGCTGGCTGTTGGCGGTGGGCGACAGTTTTGAACTGAGCGCACCCGCCAAGTCCCGGCCACCGCTGGTCGCGGGTGGCGCGGCGGTGCTGGGGGCGAATGCCGCGGGCAGCGGTGGTGCCTCGGCGGTGCTGAACCGGAACCGCAACAGGAACCGAAATCGCAATAGAAACCGGAACCGAAATCGCAACCGCAACAGAAACCGCACCAATGTCGAAGGCGGCAGCGCGTCATATGAATACGGAGATATCCTACTACCGTGGCGCGAGATCGACCTGCTGCACCAGATGCGCGCTTATTGGATCGATCTGCCCATCGGCCTGCCCCCTGCCCTGTCGGACCTGCACAGCCAGACAGTGGAGCTTTTCGAAAAGCAGGCGCTGCGCGAGACCGATGCCCATCGTGGGCGTAAGGACGAGATATTGCGCGAGGCCGAACTGGAGCTTTCGGGGTATCTGCGCCCGCTCGGGGTCGAAAGCCTTTCTGGCTACGACCACACCGTGGCGCTGTTCCTGATGGTCGCCCGGCTCGCCGAAGAAGTGGGCATGCGGTATAAGGAACGCTTCAACGTCCCGCGCCCCAGCGCGGTGGACCCGCGGTTGCGACCCTATATCCCGGTGCCCGCGCATGCGTCTTGGCCGTCGAACCATGCGCTGCAGTCGTTTTCGATCGCCTTCGTCTTCAGCCGCGTGCTGCCCGAACATCCGGGCATCGTCGAACTGTTCCGCAGTGCCCGCCGCATCGCCGAGAACCGCGAGTGGGCCGGCATTCACTACCCCGCCGACACCAAGGCAGGTCACGATCTGGCCCGGATGCTGACGCCGGTACTGGAGGTGGTGCTGGAGGAACAAATGCTGCGCGCCCGCGCCGAGTGGCTCTGAGGAGGACGGAAGATGGCACGTATCATCCCCCCCGCCAGCACCCGCGGCACCGGGCGCTATGACGGCTACCATGCGCTTTGGCACTTGTTCATGCTCGGTCTGATGGACGACCCGAAGGGGTTCGACAGCAGCGCATGGGACGCCGCCGAGAAACGCCTCTCATCCGGTGAGGACCCGATCCGCGTAGCGCTGATCGACGTGTCGGTCGCGCCCGGACATCCCAACCTCGAGGGTGCGATCGCCTGGGACCTTGCGGTGGATTTCTTCTCGAACCGGCTGGGCACCTTCCCCGATCCGGCCACGCCGCCCGCGCGCAACCGTCTGTCGCGCCATCTGGCCCGCGCCTGCCCCATCGGAGATGCCACCGCAGAGGCGCTGCTGACCGAGATGACGGCACACATGGCCAAGGAGTATCCCGCCGCACAGGGCACCCCCACCCCGGAGCAACGGATTTTCCCGGCAACCTCCGCCGCCTTCTCGGGCCACGGCACCGCCATGGCCGGGCTGATCGGGGCACGTCCGGTCGCCGCGGAAGACGTCAACCTAATCGCCACCCACCTGCAGGCCTTGCCCGGTGGCCCCGACCTGCAGGTGGAAAGCCCGCTGGCTGGGCACGGGCTGCCCTATATCGGCGTCGATCCGACCTGCGAGATCGTCCCGATCTCGACAAGCTTCGATCCCGACCCCGAGCAGTTCCTCGCCGCCATGCTTTACGCGCATCTGATCGATGCCGACCTCATCGTCTTGGCCCGCGATTTTCCCGATCCGTGGCGCAGCCCGGTGACGGACTTGCCTGCCGCCGCCGATGGCACCAGTGATCCGCGGGAACTTGGGCTGTTGCGAGACACCTACCCGGTCACATATTCCGAGCAGGAAGATGCGCTGTGGAGGTCGCTGCATGATCTGGTGCCGCGCATGTCGCTGACCCGCCCCATCCTCTGCGCCAGCGGCAATGGAGGCGATGGCACACGTCTCTATCCCGGGTCTCTGGCTGCCGAGGACAACGGCATCATCCTTGTCGGAGCCCACACCAGCACAGGCCGCAGGGCGGGCTATTCCAACACTGGCTCTGCAAGCGTGCCGGTCACGCTCTACGCTCCCAGCGGCGACAGTGAGCGGCTCGACAGCGAGATCGTGCGGCTGGATCAGATGGCCCCGGATTTCTACGCCAGCACCCATTCGCCAAGCTACCTTGACGACAGCGAGCCCTATTCGCCGCTCGACGTGATCAGCACCGATGTCCCCGGTGCGGCGGGCTACAACGGCAGCCCTTTCCCCGAGATTCTCCCTGACGAGGACGAACTGCCCGACTACCGCTCTTACTACTGCCGGTTTAGCGGCACATCGGCGGCGACCGCCATCGCGGCGGGGATGCTGGCGCTGGCCATGAGCGCCGGGCGGATCGCCCCCGGCGATGGGGTGACCGCGAAACGCAAGCTGCGCGGCACGGCAGACGCGACAGATGATGATGCGGCAGAGCCCAAATTGACTTGGGCGACCGTCGGACAGGGCTGAGGCGAATTGGCATCACGTGACCGACGCGCTCTCGCCATGATTGCAAGATGAACGCGGGCTTCCTAGGCTGACGTGACTTGAGGGGAAGGAAAATAGTCATGCGCGATCGCAGTTTCGGCAGAACGATCTGGAACCTGATCCTCGCGCTACTCAATGCCACGCTGATCTTGCTGGCCCTGTGCCTGTTCCTTGCCCTGCAACTGAGCCACCGCGCGCAGGAGATCACAGACAGTTTCGCCCGCAGCCTCGTCTCGCTCGATCCGCTGCGCGCAGAAATCGGCGAGATGACCTCGGAGGTCAGCGGGCTGCGCAGCGATCTCGGCGCCCTGCGGGAAGACGGCTCATACCTGACGTCAGAGGCGGCGCAGCGGATCACCGCACGGATCGATCGGTTGGAGGGCAGG
This sequence comes from Salipiger sp. ABF4_146, assembly GCF_056161345.1. Lineage (NCBI taxonomy): Bacteria > Pseudomonadati > Pseudomonadota > Alphaproteobacteria > Rhodobacterales > Roseobacteraceae > Salipiger > Salipiger sp. ABF4_146. Next base: position 24,201 of record NZ_JBSWYX010000036.1, read on the forward strand.
CTCGACACCGCCGCGCAGCGCATCGACGGTCTGATCTCCAGCCCCGAGCGGCTGGTCGATCAGGCGATCGACCGAGCCGCCGAAGAGGTCAAACTGGGGATCAGCGAATGGCGCGGCTGCACGCCCTCCGACACGCTGTCTCTTGCCCGTCCCGAGACGCTTACACCGCCTCAAACACCAGCCCCATCGAATCCCGAAGGGTGATCGGCCCGCCGGTGTAATCCTCGCCGATGCCGGGGCTGCGCAGCACCAGTCGCCACTCCCTGCCCTGCTCGGCCTCTGGCAGCAGCTTCAGCGGTTCGATCTCATCGGTCTCGCGTCCCTCCATGTGGCATACCGCAAACACCTTGCGCCCATCGGGCCCGTTGCGCAGCGCGGCGAAAACCGTACGCCCGTCCAGCGGCTCGAGATAGCGGAACTGGTCGTTCTCGCCGAAATTGCCGCGCAGCCACGGGTTCGACTGTCGGAAGTCGCGCAGCCGCCGCATAAAGCCGGTCTGGTTCGGATCGAGATAGGACAGGTAGTGCGAGACGTTGCAGTACTCGTGCATGTCATCCATCCACGCGCAGGCGATCTGTTTCAACAGCCCGACGGTGAAGCGCTCTGGCCCCGCCAGCGCGGGCTCCACCGCGTTGAGCAGCGCCGCGATGGTGTTGAGATCATACTCAGTCACCTCGACCAGTGCCGGAAGAAACTCGAAGAAGCGAGCCAGATCCTCGCGAGTTTCGAACCCAAGTTCCTTCAGCCGCCGGAAGTTGCCCGGGATCGAGTAGCTGTAGCTGTCGACCTGCCATTTGAGGCTGATCGCCTCCTCGGCCACGACCTTGACGCCGTATTTGTCGTCTTGGTTGCGGATGAAGCCCCAACTGGCGCGCGCAGTGGCATTGAGGAAGTCCATCGGCACACCCGGGAACACCGCGTAAGTCAGGATCGACACCGCGGGGTTGTCGTAGGCCTTGTCGAGAATCTCCATCTTGGTGTCGCCAAGCCGGGTGTTGATGTTCAGCTTGGGGTTCACCTGCGTGCCCCGGCGCAGCGTGTCGTGGTTGGCGGTGCCCGAAATCCAGTTCGCGCCGTGGGCCAGAATCTCTTTGATCCGCCAGTATTTCGACAGCCAGAAGGTATAGATGAACGGCGTGTTGTGGGCGAAGGTCAAAGGCCCCCACTGGAACACGTCCGGATCATGGGTCTGGTTCTCGATCACCGCGCGATAGGTCGAGCTCAGTTCCCAATCCTCGTCGGGCCACGGGCGGCCATCTTCAAAGACGAACCAAGGCTGATAGGTGGTGCCCGCCACCTCCTGTGTCAGCCCCGACATCTCGGCAAGGTAATCGTCATCGTGGCGCAGGGTCTGTGCCGCCCAGTCCCACCATTTGAAATCCTGCGCGCCATCGACGCGCACGCCGTCGGCGCCAAAGTCCACCTTGCGGCGCTGCATCTCCAGCAAGATGCCCCGTACGTAAGGGTTCAGATAGTCGAGGTTCTGCCCGTACATGTTGGGACCGGCGAAATAGTGGCTCGAAAGAACCTCAAGTCCCTGATTGTCGGAGTGGCCAAACACCACGTCGAGGATCAGCTTCTTCGGCTTTCCCGGGAAGGTGTGCAACACGGCGGCAAGGTCGACCAGTTCATCGGGGCGTGCGGTTTCCAGCAGCACCGGGTTCACCGTCGCCATGCCAGAGATCACCACGTCATAGCCCCAGTTCGTGGTATTGGGCCGGGTCAGCGTCGCCTCGACGCGCTCTTCGCTTGAGGGCCCTTCGGTCCAGAACGGCGGCCCCGCTTCATAAACGGTGGTAGGCTCCACCGGAAGCGGCTGCACCGCGTCATATCCCATGAAAAGCTCATCCGCCGGCTCCAGTGGCAAGCCATGCTCGACCCGTTCCGCAAGGCGCTGGATCTGCCGGGTGAGGCTGGCCAACGTGCCGCCGGCGGTCGCGGTCGGGATGTGCAGTTGCAGAATGCTGGTGGGCGGGGTGAACTTATGCGGCGCGTCGCTCTTCAGCGCCTCGAAATACGCTTTGTCGGTGCGCGCATCCTGCATCGCGGCAACGTCATAAACCTCCGCCGGTGCGAACGCGCCATAAGGCACCGACATGGCCAGCGGGTCGAGGATGCGCGTGTAGTTGTGATCCGCGTCACGCCAGACCAGCGCATAGAAATCCCCTGTCACCTCACGCGCCCCTGCCTTCACACCGCTTGCGACGCAAAACGCGAACGCCTCGCAGCGCTGCACCGGCAGCAGCACCCGCTCGAAGGCGATTTCACTGTGCGAGACGGTCAGATCAAGCTCGGTGCCCGCTTCGGGCCGCAGCAGTTCGATGAAGATGTCGCCGTCGGCAATGCTCCAATCCTGAAGCTCGGGCACGTAAAAGCCGAAGATCACACGATCGCCCTCGACCTGCGCCCCCAGCCGCCGGGCGATACTGCGCCCGGCGCTGAACCGGTCCTCCGCGGTGGTCAGGATGCGCTCGCACCAATCGGCAAGCTCTGCGGTCGCGTCGGCGTCGAAGGCGGGCGGGTCCATACGGTCGTACAAGTGGCGTCTCCTGTGGTCTTGCGGTCCGGGTCTTCGGCTTTGAGGTCAGGTGTCTTCGGGGGTGAACATCAGCGTCGACAGCGGCGGCAGCAGCATGCGGGCCGACGCGGGTTTGCCCTCTGCGCCTGGCTGATCGGCGATCACGCGCCCCATGTTGCCAGCCCCAGAGCCACCGTAAACCCCTGCATCACTATTGAAGATCTCGCGCCAAGCGCCACCCTGCGGCATCGGCAGCGTGAACCCATCATGTTCAACCGCCGAGAAATTGCACACGACGACCACCGGCGCGTCGCCCGCTGCGCCCTTGCGCAGCCACGCAAAGACGTTCTTTTCCGCCGCGTCGGCCAGCAGCCACTCGAACCCCTCGGGCAAGCAGTCATAGCGGTGGAGCGCCGGCATCTCACGATAGAGCCGATTAAGATCGCGCACGAGACTTTGCATCCCCGCGTGACGCGGCTCATCCAGCAGATCCCAGTCCAGTTGCCCCTCGAAGGCCCACTCGCGCGATTGCGCGAACTCCTGCCCCATGAACAGCAGCTTCTTGCCCGGATGGCCCCACATGAAGCCATAGTAGGCGCGCAGGTTGGCAAATTTCTCTGCCGTTTCACCCGGCATCTTGTTCAGCATCGAGCCCTTGCCGTGCACCACTTCATCGTGGCTGAGCGCCAGCACGAAGTTCTCGGAGAACGCATAGGTCAGCCCAAAGGTCACCTGATGATGGTGGTGTTGGCGATAGATCGGATCGAGCGCGACATAGCTTAGCGTGTCGTGCATCCACCCCATGTTCCACTTGAACCCAAAGCCGAGCCCGCCGTCGTCCACCGGCCGCGAGACCTTGGGAAACGCCGTGCTTTCCTCGGCCACGGTCATCGTGCCTGGCATGGCGCCGTAGACCTCGGTGTTCATCCGCCGCAGCAGGTCGATGGCCTCGTAGTTTTCGCGTCCGCCGTCCTTGTTGGGAACCCATTCCCCATCGTTGCGCGAATAATCGCGGTAGAGCATCGAGGCCACCGCATCCACGCGCAGGCCATCCACGTGGTATTCCTGCACCCAGTAGCTGGCGTTGGCGATAAGGAAATTCGCCACCTCGCGCCGGCCAAAATCATAGATCAGCGTGTTCCAGTCGCGATGGAACCCCTCACGCGGGTCGGCATATTCGTAAAGCGGCGTGCCATCGAACTCGGCCAGACCATGCGCATCCGATGGGAAGTGTGCCGGAACCCAGTCGAGCAGAATGCCCAGCCCCTTCTGGTGCGCTGCATCCACCAGATCGCGGAACTCATGCGGCGGCCCATGCCGCACGGTGGGCGCGTATAGGCCGGTGGGCTGATAGCCCCAAGAGCCATCAAATGGGTGCTCTGCCACGGGCAGAAGCTCGATATGCGTAAAGCCCATGTCGGACACGTAGTCCACCAGCTTGACCGCCGCTTCTTTGTAGGAAATTGGACGGCCATTCTGCGTCTGGTCGCGCCACCACGATGCGAGGTGAACCTCGTAGATCGAAATCGGCGCTTCGCGGGCATTGCGCGCCGCGCGGCTCTCCATCCATGCGCCGTCGTCCCAGCCATACCCCGTGATATCCCGAACGACACTGGCGTTGTCCGGGCGCAACTGCCCGCCAAAGCCAAGCGGGTCCGCCTTGAGCGGCAGCGTCTTCCCGGACGCATCGACGATCTCATACTTATAGAGGGTGCCCTCACCGATATCGGGCAGGAAGATTTCCCAAATCCCGCCACGCCGCCGCAAGACGTCACGCCGCCCATCCCAGCCGTTGAACGGCCCGACCACCGAAACCCGCTGAGCATTCGGCGCCCAGACAGCAAAATGCGTGCCATGCACCCCTTCGTGCTCGATCACATGCGCGCCAAGCGCGTCCCAGAGCCGACCGTGCGTGCCTTCCAAGATCAAATGCTCGTCCAGCTCGCCCAAGACAGGCCCAAAACTGTAGGGGTCGCGATAGCTGACGGTGTCCCCATCGGCCGTTGTTTTTCGCAGCGTGTAGTCGCCCGCTCCGCTGATTTCCCCCGTAAAGATCTCCTCTGCGCCCGGAAAAGGCTTAAGCTCCACCGTGCCGCCCTGCGCCACCGCGAATACCTGCTCCGCTCCGGGCGCGAAGACGGTGATCGCTTGCCCACCAGGCGCCGGACGTGGTCCGAGCATGGCGAAAAGATCTTCGGCGGTTCCATCGGCGATCGCGCGCGCTTGGCCCAGTTGCATGGTGACACATCTCCTTGCTTGGCTTCAGCAGGCCCACGCCTACGTGGCCGCGCGGGTCGCCTTTAGACCTAACGCATTCACCGGCTCGGTCAAAATCAGGGGGTGAAAACCGGCACAAACGTGGGTGCGCAGCGTCAAAACGATCGCCAGTGCCGGGTCTTCCAGCACATACCAAGCGGATTGTTTACCGTTTGGGCGCGAAGCCCCGCCCAGCCTAGAGGTGCCTTCCTCTTAAGTTAGCCGCCATCACCCGCCTTACCTCGGCCGCAGTGACTGCTTGGTTCGCACACATGACGCCATGGCGCCGATGCAGCTATGTGACAATTGCCAAAGGCTCGATCGCTTATGGAGCATGGCCTTCTAAGCAAGCTGCCCAAGCCTTCGTCTCGAAGGCGCCTTTTCGAAGCTATTCCCTTTGACCGCCTCATACGGGCTTCAGCCACCGCTGCCGCACGGCAGCGCCCAAGACCAACAGAAAGAACAACGGTGGCGAGCCGCCATTCAGCCTAGGCTCAGGACTCGTTCTCCTTCAAAGCCAGAAGATTACGGTCGCAGCGAGTGCGATTGCTGAGAAGAAGGCTTGTGGGCAGCGGTC
>NZ_JBSWYX010000037.1:0-27426 GCF_056161345.1 Salipiger sp. ABF4_146
TATATGAGGGCCGCACGCTCCAAGGCGCTCGCCCCAAACTGGCCGACTTTTGCTCCGCCACAATGGCCGAATTTTACTCCGCCGTTGACAGCTTAGGTTGGACGAACGCGCAAAATGTCAGGCGGAGCATTCTGATCCATGTCATTCCCGATTTACCTTTCGGTCGCAGCGCTGGCCATCTCGATCACAACATTCGTTTGGAATTTCATAAACATAGGCAGGCAGAGACGGATCGATGCGCTCTTCCGGCAGCGCGACTACTACCTAAAGTTTCTCCAGTACTGCATCGACAACGATAAACTCGACGTGTTCGATGTTCCGAACGCAAAGTTCGAAGCCCTAGAATTCGACAAGAAATCAATCATGATCGTCTACCACTTAGTCTTGGCGGGTGAGCGGCAGTTTCTATATGATCGCATCATCAGAAATAAGACGACTTCGGTCGAAGAGTGGAAGCCCTGGCTGGAAAACTGGTCTCAGCGCGAAGTCTTCAGACAGATGTGGGAAGTGATGCGCCCGATATTCTTAAGTCCTGACCGTGACACTCGTGATTTTGTCCATCTCGTGGACAAGTTGATGAAGAACGGGTCTTCATCAGTGCACAAATCTTGATTTTTTGCACGCACCGATAGTTGGGCCAAACGGCACCTGCTGCAGCACGGCGCGCCTCCGCGAGTGCCTCTTATAGGCTCGGAGAGGTCAATCGCTGCGCTCAGCCTGAACGGCAACTTCCGAGAGCTGAGTCCTGCGGTACGATGTCGGCTACCTGAGCACTGTCGACGTATGCAGAACCTCATGCCGCATCTCAGCGAACGGCTCGCTGGCCTCTTCTCCAGGCCGACGTCAACCCCGGACTACAAGCGCGCGAGCAACTCAGCTTTCTTCGCCTCGAATTCTTCCTTGGTGAGAATACCCTTTTCGAAGAGGCCTGCGAGCCGTTCGATCCGGCTAAAAATCTGATCGTCGGTCATGTCCCGAGACGCCTCTAAACTCGGCGCGGTTCTCGGTTCTGGCTCCGCTGGCGGTTTCGGTGCTTGAGTGACCTCAACAGGTGCCACCTCGGGTGGTTGGGGGGCGCTGTCTTGAGAGCCCGGCGAAGTGCCGTTCACGATAGGCAAATCCGAGAGATGCACGAGCCCATGCTGACTAGTGAAGCTGAGGCTCTGTCCAGCACCCTGAGCTTGTCCAAAGGCGCCGATCTGGTGGTTACCAGTATCGTAGATCGTTGTTCGCCCTCCGATCTTGATTGCCAGCCTCCGTTTGTCAGCGAAATAGGCGTACCTGAGGTCATTTTGCGTTCCGACAGAGGTCGGCTGACCAAGATCAGCGGGCCAGTCACTGGTTTCCTGGACGAACAAGCTGACCCCGGATAGGTCGTGCATCCCGCCCTGCGATTGCGACTGCGAGGAGACAGGCGCGGCAAACAGGCTGTGCTGCTGGACGATCCCCGAAAGGTCCGTGCACAGAGCGTCGACCCGCGCCTTAAGGCCGTTGTTGAACATGTCACCGACCATGGTCATGCCGCCCTGTGACCATTGCCCCATGCCACCCAGCTCGGGATGGTTGAACTGCGCCTGCGTACCGTGCCCGGCGGACACAGCCATGAGCATATGCAATGCGGCATCGCCGCTTATTCCATGGCGCGCTGCGATGTCGGCGACGACCGCCTCGCCTTCATCTGTGAGTCTCGGCATCTGTCCATCTCCGCTTACTCCGAAGCCGACGCTAACACCGATGGGCTCAGGTAGACACCTCCGTTCGCACACTTAGCGTCCGGCGGGTTCTGCGTTCGATATGTCATCAGGTCCAGGTACCGTCGTTGCCGAACAATCGGGAGAGCCAACTACCAAGAGATCAGCCTCGGACAGGCCTATTGGCGTTCGTCACTGCGTCTTCCGCCGGTGCACAATGCCGATCGCAAGGATGCCAAAGATCACCGGGGACATGACGACTATACCAACCCCAAATCCAATCACGTACATCATGGTCTTCTCCTCCTCGATTTTCTCCCTTCTCTGAAAGTATGCTCTCAGCTTGCATCTTGCGTTAACGTGGCCACGCCCGCGAGCTGCCCGCCCTACAACTGAGCGGGTTTTCAAGACTCTGATTTCTGAAAGCGCGCCTTAACCCGGTGCCTGCATCTCTTGTGCAAAAGAGGTGCCAGATGACCAACCACAGCTTCCGCGACTCCACCGAGGCCATGTTCCAGTCAACCGTCGACAAGCTCGACCTTGATCCCGGCTTGGCAGAGAAAATCAGGATCGCAAACTCGACCTATACGGTGCGCTTTGGCGTGAAGCTCAGGGGGCAAATCCACACCTTCACTGGCTACCGATCAGTCCATTCCGAGCACCGCGAGCCGGTCAAAGGCGGCATCCGTTATGCTCTGTCGGTGAACCAGGATGAGGTCGAGGCACTGGCCACTCTCATGACCTTCAAGTGTGCCCTCACAGACGTCCCCTTCGGCGGTGCCAAGGGCGGCCTCTGCATTGATCCCACCCAATGGACCGAGGAAGAGCTCGAACGCATCACCAGACGGTTTGCATACGAACTCATCAAGCGCGACCTCATTCATCCCAGTCAGAACGTCCCTGCTCCTGATATGGGCACCGGTGAACGCGAGATGGCGTGGATCGCTGATCAATACGCACGCATGCACACCACCGACATCAACGCAGCCGCCTGCGTGACCGGCAAGCCAGTTGGACAGAACGGCATCAAAGGCCGAACGGAGGCAACAGGACGCGGCGTGCAGTATGCGCTCCGGGAGTTTTTCCGTCACGGCGAGGACGTCGCAGGCGCTGGGCTTTCGGGAACTCTCGAGGGCAAAACGGTCATCGTCCAGGGGCTCGGAAACGTGGGCTACCACGCGGCCAAGTTTCTGTCCGAAGAGGATGGCGCCAAGGTGATCGCAGTCATCGAGCGAGACGGGACTGTCGTCGACCGGTCTGGGATCAACATTGAAACCCTCCACAAACACATCGCAGAGACAGGTGGCGTGGCCAATTTCCCCAACAGCATCGTGCTCGGTGCAAAGGCCCCTGCCCGATTTCTTGAGGAAGAATGCGACATCCTCATCCCAGCCGCGGTTGAAGGCGTCTTGAACGAAGGGAACGCTGAAAAGATCAAGGCCAGGGTCATCATCGAGGCCGCCAACGGACCGACGACAGCCGCGGCCGACAGGATCCTGAGAAAGCGCGGAGTGACCATCATCCCGGACCTCTACGCCAACGCTGGAGGCGTTATCGTTTCTTACTTTGAGTGGGTGAAAAACCTTAGCCACATGCGGTTCGGTCGCATGCAAAGGCGCCTAGAGGAAACCCAAAACGCGATGCTTCTTGATGAGATCGATCGGGTCCTTTCTTCGAATGGTCTCAATGGAATTTCAGAGGGCTTCAGGGATCAATACGCCAAAGGAGCCTGCGAGCTTGATCTCGTGCGCTCGGGGCTCGATGACACGATGCGGGAAGCCTATCAGGGCATGAGGGCCTTCTTGCGGTCGGATGATCGGTTCCCCGATCTGAGGTCAGCCGGATATGCTCTCAGCATCCAGAAGATCGCCGCAGCCTATGCAGCGAAGGGGCTCTGAGCCTCGCCCCAGGGCACCCTACAACTGAGCGGGTTTTCTGGGCGCAAAAGAAAATGGCCGCGAACGCGCGGCCATTTTGGTTCCCGAAGATCGTCATCGTCTGAACTCAGAACCTGCCAATCCTTTGCAGATCCGCCCGGCACAACCCGATATCATCGAGCTGCCGATCCGTGAGCTGCGCGAGACGCGCACGTGTACGTGTCGCATCAGCCTGTTCCCGTAAGGTTGCTGCGATCTTCGAGCAAGCTGCGATCAAGCCGTGACCCGGCTTTAGGCGACGGTCGAATGCGTCTGATGTAAATGTCTGTGCCGCCATGCCTCAACTCCTTATGCTGGCAACCGCCAAGTGTCCCGGTCGCTTTAAAATTCAATTGTCATAAATGTATGACAGCACTGCAAAAATCACATGTCTCTTTACAACTGAGCGGGTTTTTCAAAGAGCCATGCCCGGCGCCAGCTCAGGATGTTGGTAATTGGCCTCGGAAGTTCGCTTGAAGGCGACCTGCTGGGCACGAGTATGCGCCCGGTAGCCAGCGTCAGAGAAGGCCATCCCTCCGATGCATTCCTCAAGATCCCCTTCCCAAGCCGCATCCTGAAAATAGTCGTCGTAGGCGAGGATCATTTCCACACTCAATCCGTGGCCACGATGTTCCTCATCGATCCAGGCCGCGAACCGGTAGTAGAAGCCGCTGACTTTGCCGTCCGGATCCACCAGAACCACCGCGGGATGATCAGCGTCATTCAAGGCGCAAATGGAATACCCATCGGGCCGCGTGTTGATGACGTCGGCCTCCGTAAGTTCCGCTTCCCAAAGGAACTCGTATTCCTCCGCGTGACCGTCGATCTCACCATACGGCGAGACCATCGCTGCCTCCATCAGTTCGTCGAAATCTTCGCTCAACAGGACCGACATCTCTATCTCCTCGGAAAAAAAAATCTCCGAGAACCTGCCTACATGTCCGCAAGAGGCAACATTTCAGCGGCTGAACAGATCGTGGATGATTGCTTCTTTGTCGGCTTCGCTGGCCTCGAGCAGCCGTTGCACAGATTCCAGAGACCTAAGGCCTGTCATTTCCTGCACGTTCCGGATGCTCATACCCCGCTCAGCAGCTGTCTTCCCTGCCTTGACGATGAACGTTGCCCTGGCGGTCAGAGCTGAAGCGTTCGATATGCCGGCCTTATCCATCACCTTCCAGAAAACGTATGAAATGCTGTCCGTTCGCATGGCGCGCAGCGGTTTCGAACCTGGGTTCAGGGTTGCCTTCCCGCCTTCTGTGGCTCGCTCTGAAATAACCAGCGGATCGCCGGGAACGGCCGGAACGTTTTCAAGCAGTGAATGGATAGCGTTCCAAAGGCGCCCCTTGCGGACCATCGGTATGACGCGCGGCATACGATACACGCCCGGTTTCGCCCTGAGATCAATTGCCTCTCCCAGCAGGTCGTCGTCCCCGTAGACGTGGTATCTCTTGAGGTAGGAGATCTCCAGCGGTGTCAGCCCAGCGTCCGTTCCCAGAAGGATAATTGCACGGTTACGGATCGGATACCGGGTTGCATCAGCGACCTCGAGCATCCTTTCAATATCGAGCTCCGAGAGCACCCGAAGCCCGTTGACCCTTCGTGACTTCTGAATTTTTTTCTTCAATTCGTTGCTGGCCATCTATCGCCTCTAACCAGAAAAAAAGACATCTTCTCCTATAAGGATCGCAAATCTTAAGAGATACCGCAATGTCCAATGAGCCAACAACTCCCAAAGGGCTGTCTGAAGGGGACCTCGTCAAGGCCGCCCTGAACTACCTTAAGTCCTATGAGACGACGGAATCCCACCTTCGAACTGTGCTGACACGCCGCGTTCGCCGTAAACTTCGGGGCACCAGTCTCGAAGAAGCGCAGTTCGCGCCGGCGATCGAAGCGGCCGTTCGCTATTGCCTGGAGCGCAAGTACGTAGACGATCAGCGTTACGCGGAACTGTTCATTGAGAGCGCTAGGCGTCGTGGCATGTCCCGGCGAAAAATTGAAGGAAAACTCCGGGAAAAAGGTCTCTCACCAGACAACTACCAGGAGTTGGTTGAGGACGCGGACGGAACCGATTTCGAAGCGGCGGTAACCTTTGCTCGAAAGAAGCGAATTGGACCATTTCGTATCGGCGACCACGATCAGTACCGGCAGAAAGACATGGCCAAGCTTGCTCGGCAAGGGTTTGACTTCGATGTCTGCTGCAGGGTGATGGAAGGCAAATTCGACCATGAAAATTGACAAAAATCTCGCGCGCAGAAGAAAGCCGGCGTCTGCCGGAAGCCGGCCGCCCAGCGCAGACAAGACACAACTACGTAAACTACCGTGGTATCAACTGTTCTGTGATCGCGGCTACTCCGACCACTACATCCCACGGGATCCTCCGCCTCAGGAGCGGAACTTCATTAAGATCGAAGAGTGGATTACCCGCGGCGGCTGGATCGATGAAGCAGATACCGATCTCGCCATGGATATCTGGTTCGGGCAGGTCGATCCGCTGAACTACGTTCCTCCAGAAAAGTCAGCTCCCGCCGTCCAGGACGAGCCGTCTTCTATAGAGCCGCAAGACTGCGGCGATGAAGCAGGCAAACCCCTCAAACGTCGAAAGGGTCGTTTCGCCAAAAAGCGCGAGGCACGAAATGGCAACATGCCGGCGCCTCCCGGGCCCTGAAAGGCCCGGCGACGTATAGTCAGGGGTAGCGTTCCGTCGCACTCTGAAGCTCATCTTCGATCATCCTGCGCTTCCACTCGGCATCGCTGATAAGCTCATCAATCACCTGAATTGGCTCAGCCATAGTTTGCTCATTGATCGAGAATCCACCCTCAGTGGTCAACTCGGTCACGTCCAAACTAATCTGCCCACCGGTGTAGTCTTCGGTCTCTACCGAAAATTCGAGGACACGGTTCTCCTTTGACAGGAAATTATCTTCGAACTGCACTGTCGTCGCGCCGATAGGTTCTGGCTCCGCCCAGCTTTCTGCAGCCGTCTTGGCGCTGACCGTCACCTCGAGGCTGGCCAATGCTTGATCGGTACCGTTTCTTGCGGGAACCCGGATTGTCAGAACCGCCCCATCCTGCTGCACCGTCGGCTGGATGAACGACACCAGGTCAAGCAACTGCTGGATCTTCCTGTTCTTGGCATTGACGGCCACCTTCTTCTCGCGAAGCTTCTCAATGTACCTATACAGGGCATTTTGATACTTCGTCACAGCGTTCTCAGCAGCCTTAGTGGGGGCCTCTACCGGCTCTTCGTCAGCAGGGGGTGCCTCAGGCTCAGGATCGGGTTCGAACAGCGACAGATCGATATCTATCTCTGCAGCATCGTTGGCAGCCGGCGCATTTTCAGCCGGATCCTCCAAGATGGGCTGATCCAAGAAATCAAACTCGGCCGCATTGAGCTCGCCAGCGAGATCCTCGATGTAGGCGCTGAAATCCATCTCAGGCGTGTCATCGATCGCAACAGGCGCAACCTCTTCTCTGTAGCCTGGGATGACGTCATCGATGTTTTTGACGTTCGGAGTTTCAAGCATTGCAAGAGGTCGTGCTTGGCCAGGTGCGTGAAAGGCAGACACGACATCCGTATAGCTGGCGCCATTCCCATAGGACGTATGCCTCAGACCGATAGACACCTGGCGGCACCCAGTCGTCGGGTTCTCGCCCATGTGGACGAAGTTTTGATGCAGAGAGTGCCCTTTCTGCTCGAGCCGTTCAGAAAGCTCCGGATCGTCTTTGACCGTAAGCCGCTTGCGCACGCCGGTGACCGGGATGACCTCCCAGGTGGTGGTGCTCTCAGGATTACTCAGAGAATTCAGAAGTTCTCGACCGGTGACCTCGAAGGTCCCTTCCAGTTCGCCGACCATTTCGATGAAGTGGGTCTCATCGACAAACCGTGTCATGCGATCGCGGAAGCTCTCACCCGGAGCCATGAGGACACGAATGGAAGAGGTTGCGTTCTCCTCTCCTGAAAAGCCTCGAATGACCACGCTGTCGTCCGCGCCAGCCCGGGATTGGAAGAAATCCTTGAACGCCTGGAAGAACTCCTCCGCAGTCGTGAAGAGCGCAGCCTCATCAGGGCGAACGATGTTGTACATCTGGATCTTCTTGCCGTTTGGCATCGTCTCCGGAGCGTCAACGAATGCCGGAACATCGTGGTGAACTTCAGCGCCTTCGTGCTCATCGTTCCGCGTCACGGTCACGAAGCCTTCGGAGCTGTAAGTCTTCTCTCCCTTGAGGCCCCTGATCTCCCGAACGTCGGTGAAGGTGATAACTCCACCAGCCTCGACACGTTCATAGGCCTTCTCCAAGGGGTTAGGATCCTTCACGCGCGGGCTCCGGGACCACTCACGAAACATTCTGATTTTCTCGCCGGTCAACAGGTCTGTACCAACGACGCTGATCTGTTCGCCAACATCCTCGAAAGCCTCGACCTCCACGGTCATAATGCGGTCGATGTCGCGGGCATGAGGGGCCGCAGCCTTCTCAGCAAAAGACTTGTTCTGGGTGGCGATCGTTTTCAGGAGGGAAGCTGACATGGTCTACTCTGCAATGGATTAGTTCAGGACGAATGTTCGGTAGGAATTGAATTCCACAATCCATCCAAGAGTACCCTGGATGCCTCCCGTAGTGGTTTCAGAGTATTTAAGAATAGAAGATTTCAGAGTCTCTCGCTGTTCAGCGGTTGCACAAAGAAAAACGGCCAGAGGTTCCCCCCTGACCGCAAACAGCCTGCACCGTTCTAGGTGTGCCCTATGCGAGCCGCTCGAGGACGCCGTCCCAGTCCCGCGGTTCGCTTTGCGCCATAAGCCGGTCCATGGCATCTCGAATTTCAGAGACTGCGGCTGCTTGGGCGACACGGTCTTTGGAGACAACCTCCAAGTTTATGGGCTTGCCGCCTGACGGCCCACCGGAGTCCACCTGGGCCTGAACGTTAATGCCCGCGATATCAGACATGTCCGATCGGATGTCAGTCCGCCGGCCACCCATTTGGATCGGCTCGACCCCGGCTCAGTCTCAAATTCAAGGCGCCCCTTGTGGCTGGAAGTCTCGGAAATATCGGTCACTGGAAGAGTCCTCTTTGTACCGACGTATGGAAATGTGCCGGCTCGCTCGGTAGGTGGCGAAGGTAGACTCTGAAATGTTTCCGAAAATTTAATGGATAAAGGTGCTTAGCGCGCCTTCAGTAGGTTGCCTTTCGAGCCCGCTCGCTTTCGCGAGTAGGCCTGTTTTCTTACGTGCTTTAATGGAGCAAGCCGCGTCTACCGGCCGCTCCAAGTTGTCCAGCCTTCGCGCGAACTGCTACCAAAGAGCTCGAGGAAAGGACCCCAACTACAGCGCTCGATGATCTGATACTGAGCCTGGGGCTTGCCGGTCCCATTCAAGTCCCCATCGGGATCGAAGGGGATGAAGTTCACGGTGCTGCGCGCGGGTCCTAGGGTGCGGACGTTCTTGCCGCGGGTCCCGAACAGAAGCAGTTCAGTGACGTCAGAAAAGACTTCATCGGCTTCCTGACCCTCGGTGGTTTGAGATTTTTGCCAAACGATGTTCCCGGTGTACTTGAAGCCCCAGGACTGGAGGACCTTCATGCCCTCCGGAAGCATCGAGTTCGGCACCCACAGATAGCAATGCGCGCGATCATCAATATGCTCAGCAACCGATAGGGCGCAGATCTCTTCGACAGTCAGGCTGCTTTCGAGGTCCGTTTGCTTGGCGTTGAACGGATCGGCAAGGAGACATCCGAACTTCCGGCCTTCGAGAAAGGTGCTTATCTGAGGGGCGGTGTTCGGAGATGCTGTCATGGATCGTTCCCTTTGGTCGAAGCTCCGGTATCGGAGATAAACTTCAGGAAGTCGAGCCTTGTTCAATCACTGGCTGGAGGAGAGTGCCGTGAGCAGCACGCGTGGCGAACTCTGTGCCTGAGTAGGCGAATTCAAAGGACGTATGGCCGAACGCGACGAGTGATTGTGGATGCCCTGACAGACTTTAGGGTATCCAAATGTTCGCCGGTAGGCGGGAAGGGCGACGGCTGCGCGAAGCAATGTGCAGAGATCTAAAGTCCAGCAATTGGCAAAAAGCAAAGAGCATGGAGCGCGACGACCGGGGAGCAAAGGTCAAGAGGCCCAACGCCTCGTATCGTAACCCGGATAGCACGCTCTTTCGAACTCCGTGAGGTGGTGCGAGCGATCCAACCCTTCCCAGACGGCCACCCAAGCCCCTAGAGCAAGGAAACCAGAGGCGAGTGAGTGGCCGTCATCTCGAGCTCAGAGGATATTGTTGTCCTCGAGCAGTTCCTTGGTGGCATCGGAGATCTCGATCTTCGTGGTGAAGTTGAGCTCCTGTGCCTTGTCTTTCAGATTCCGCAGATCACGGCGGAGCGATGCCAGCTCGGTGGTCAGGCCGTCCCGAATTTGCTCGTCAAGAATGCCGAACTCGATGGAGGGAAGCTCGGAACCGAGGCGGTAAATACTGTCACCTTTGTCTTCGGACAACTTCCGGTGCGCACCCTCCAGATAGGTGAAGCTCGGCCGCTCAGGGGTCTCCAGAGCCTTCTTCACGACCTTGATGGCCTCTTCAGTGGCCGCGATGTCTGCGAGAATGTCGTTGAGGCCGGAAATCTGATTTGCATTCGACACGCTCTTGCGAATTGCGAAGAGCGCAGACCGGACAGCAGATGCCATACCCATGTCTTCTTGCCATTTGGACGCGGCCTCCTTTACGCGGGCGACCGGCTCTTCGATGCCGTTCACCGAGATGACCGGCTCCTTCACCAGATCAGAGATGAGAGAGGTCATTTCACGCTGAACGGCGTTTGCTGTGCGCAGGGTGATCTGCATTTTGGAGTCCAATATCTATTCTGCGCATCCGTATAAAGAATAGATGGGCGTGTAGTTAAGGATAAAATTGAGATCAGATTGCATGGATCGCACTCACAGTTTTACTCCATGCGCGAGAGCGCTGGCTGGCTTCGCGATTGCGATGCCGCTCGGCCGCTTCAAGCTCACGGGCGCGTTCCAACTCTTGAGGAGAAGGTGCCGGAAGAAGTGCTTGCTTGGGCTCTGGTTCGCGCTTTGCGGTAGCGTCCGAGGCAGGCTCTTCAGTGGGTAGGCCCTCTTCTACGATCTCCTGCCGGATCCTGGACAGCCGGCGAGGTAGCCGCTTCTCCTTTCGGGGCGGGGTCTCTGTCTCAGGTGTGGCATCTTCGATGGGCGCTTCGATATTACGCCAGTTACTTGCACTGAAGCGAGACGCCTCGAACGCAATCGGCTTGTCTTCCTGTTTCTGACGCCGCGCTGAGGAGGCATCAAATTTTGGGGCTTCGGGCCAGCTAGATGTGGGCTTTTTGGCTTCCTCGGCAATCGGAGCCGGCTCTGCCTTAGGCGGGGTGTCGCGTCCGACGATCTCGTCGAAGAACGAAAAATTGCTGCTCATGGTAGTGTCTTCTGTTTTGTAGTGTCTTGGTAAAGAAAATGCTGCCTGTTGTCTATGCCGATAGGCGTTCGAACAAGAATAGATGGTAGTCCAGAAGCCAGTTTTCAGGGAGAGGTCGCTCTCCGTTCAGGGTCTGAGTTTGCCATTGCTTGAACGTGGCCGGATCGCCACCCTCAAGCGTGAGGTGACTGTCTGTGAGCTGCCGGCTCCACGTGTGGGAAAGCCCCGAGATGTCTGACTTACGCCTCGCGTGCTCGGCATTGGAGATAGGCGGGAGGCTGCGTTTTTCTCGGCAAAAACCCGTCATCATCGACATGAAGCGGAGTTCAGGAGTCTCTCCATTCTTGGGCACGCCATCTGTCGAGAAGGATTTCAGAAACTCTTCATGCACCTGCAGGAGCTCGTCGCTCTTGAGGCCTGCCTTGCAGGCTTCGGGGATGATCATATCATTCTGATACAGCGGATGGCTTCGGTACCACTCCTGCAGCGCAGCGATCTTCTCGGCCTCTTCCGAGAGTTCGTACTGCCGCCGGATAGCGTCGGCAGCTTTTTCCTTTGTTTTCGTCGGCATTTTGGCGTTCTTGTCTGCGCGCTTCCAACGCATGTATTCAATGCAGGAAGGGAAGATCTGCAGATCGGTTACGTCTGCCGCCATGACCTCCTCTTCCTCAAGGTCGAAACTTCAAACAGCAACGTAAGGTTCAACTGCTGACCGGTAACCTGTTCAGGGCCCTTCAGATCTCGCAAGAGAACAAGAATATGGGCACCATGTGTGTCTATGAGGACGCCAAGACCGGGATCATGAAGCGTGGCGTGGTGCTCAACAAGAAAGCCATGGAAGGTCGCCACATCCCTGTCGCTCTCAGGACGCCAGAAATGGTGTTTGACGCTCTTCGCGAGAATGAAGGTCTCACGATCTATCCCGATCGCGAACTCGCCAAACGTTCACTGGTCCTGAAATCCGGCACCGCTGGATACTCGGTCACCTTCCCGCACCCGAACAACAAAGACTTCGGGAGCATCTACCAGAACGAGTATGTGCAGGAAGCCTATGACCGGGTCAGCCAGGCGCTGGGCGGCGAGAACGCCGGTCGCCGCATGGTCAATGCATCGATCACCGATGAAGGCGAGTTGCTCGAACTCATTCGCGAGATCATGCAAGACAACAGCATCCGCTTCTGGGCCGGGCCGTCCTACCGCGATTGGGCGAACGATTGGTCCGACAGGATGAACCTTGCACAAATGGAAGCAGATCCCACTCGAGGTAATGAGGACGTCGAGCTGCCAGAGTACTTCGCGCAGGCGGGATAATACAGATGAGCAAAACTACTAAAGAACTGATCGCAGAGCTCTACGAGGAGCACAGGAAACAAGTCTTGGCAGAGAAGGTTCACACGGACGGGGGTGTTGCCCTCGTCCTCGCTGACTTTGCTCGGGAGCCAACGACTGCAAAGGTTCTCACGTTCCATGAGGACAACAAGCGCCTGGATAGCTTCGGAGTCTCTGAAAACACGCGGCACCGCCGCCTGGATTTGAGAGCGAAGGATATCTGGCGGAAAGCACGCATTCTGAACGATCTCGGAGATGAACGCCGAGACCATGAGGACTACGAGCCCTATCCCGCCTCCTCCTCGATCCACGACTTCGGTCTTTTTGGCTCAGCCCCCGAGATCGGCCAGTTCTCCTGCGACGCCTTCATCAAGCGGATCAAGGACACCTTGGAGGGCGAAGAGCGCGACGCCGTAATGGTCGACTTTGAGGCCAACAAGGAAATCTTCGCCAAAGCAGAGAATGCGCGCCTCAGGGCGCCCTTGAAGGAGTTCGGCGTGGACCCGATCCACAAGGATGCCGTGAAGGTTCTCGATGCCTTGAGCGAGTATGACTGGAAGACACTGCGCTTTTACGGTGGACAGGACGATCGAGGTCTCTATCGCCGACAGGCAGCCGAGATCTACCCGCTCATGGCCGAGTTCTTTGCCCATAACTCGAGCTTTGCACGCCAGGTTATCCAGAAGCAGAAGCCGCTAAACGCCGAGCTCGCAAAAGTCTTTGATGTGAAGGAGAAAACTCTGAAAAGGCTCCGAGGGGTGTCCTGGAACACGAATACACTCACCAATGCCGGAGCTCATTTCAGCACATCGCGAGCCTTCGCCGGCGCATTCAGAAGACAGACCCAGTTACTGGCGTCGTTGAAGAGAGCTTTCAGCGCTTGGCCACCGTCCAGTTCTACAAGATCCAAGACTTCAGCAAACCTCTCCAACGAGGTCAGTTCTACGCAGTGAACGACACTCGTCCATCAGCAGAAATGCAGGACGCTTTGCGCTGGTTTGAACAGGCTGTATCGACCAAGACGATTTCGCTCAATGAAGAACAAATCGGCCAGTACATGGAAGCGAATGGGGAGAGAGTTCAGTTCGACGAGGTGGAATCCGTCTGCGCCTATAAATGGAAAGAGGATGGCAATGTCACCAACGCCATGATGGCTGTCGGTCGTCTGGTTCATAAGGGTGTCACCAAGACAGTCCGCGGCATTGACGACTTTGTCGGGCATCCGGTTCTTCAGAATGTGGTAGCCTCAATCGACCCGATCTATGGCGCCACCAGAAAGCACGATGACGAGCTCGAGCCGGCCAGCATGACCATGTGAAGAATGCTAAGACTCTGAAGAAGGCCGGGGCCAATGTTTGGTTCTCGGCCTTCTTGTGTGAGCTCAGGCGTGGAACCAGTTCAGATGGACACCACCGCGGCGCTTTTTTCTGAAAAAGCCTTTCTTGGGGGGTAAAAGCCTCCATGGCTTAGGCTCCATCATTTTCAGAGTTTCTCGATCCCCCTGCCCTTCGGCTTGCACTCGTCCGGTTTGAAGCATGAGTAGAACGCCCAGCATGAATAGAGCTTCTGCAGAAGCCTCCCGACGAGCGGCGCCCGTCATGGTGTCAATGTCTGGCCCGTTCTTCCTGAGGTCCTCGAGCACTTCCATTTCATCAACGTATCCTTTGGGAACGTGCGTATAGATAAGAGACATCATTCTAGCCCACGACTCCGCCGGGACCTTACTGTAGGAGAAGCGAGCCCTCTGGGAGAGTTCCTCAAGCTGCGCCTCGTCCCAGGAAAAGAAGGCCGGCGCGTGATCAACGCGGCCATCGGGGAACCTCCAGGCAACGGTCCCTACAACTGCATTGGTGTCTTCGCTGCCATAGGTGACGAGAACACCGATCCGCTCAGGGTGCTCGACATCATGCATGAGCACGTCGACATCGGTCCGTCTCGCGCGTTCAGACCACTCGAACCAGCAGACTGTGTTAGGTAGCATCAGGAAGTCGAGGTTGTGCTCGATCGTGTGCGGAAACTCCGAAACCGTGTCTGAAACTGCCGTGGCCAAGTCGTCTGAGACATCGAACTGCCTGGCGTCAGGCAGAAGAGCCAGAAGCTGGTCTCGCTCCGGCGCACCGGGGACGGTCGCAAGCATGGCCTGGAGCTCTTCTAGGAGGGTGTTGGTTTCGTCTTGCAGGGAATCTGGGGTCATCTCTCGAGACTAGCTCGCCTCTCTTAACGACGATTGAACTCACGTAGTTGGTGGTCCGTTGCCTAGCGATGCACGTCGCTGATGGTCCATTCGCAAGCAGCTGCGAGTTTTCCACGTAGTTGATGGTCCAAAGTCCCCGCGATCCACGTAACACATGGTCCATTCTCAGTCCGATCGTCTCTCAGGAGGCCGAAAAGCACGTAATAGATGGTCCATTGCTTCAGAACTCATTGCGCGAAACCTAGTTTGAGATGATTGATCGCGTCACACTTGGTCCGTCGCATTTTCGTGCACAGAGTTATCCACGTAGTTCAGGGTCCAACCCCAACATCGACGCGTAGTTGCCGGTCCAAGCGACACTGAAAACGCGTCATACATGGTCCATTCTGTCCGAAGTCATTGGCGTGGTTTGAGCTTTCACATGACCGCAGCTGTCGCATTCCCCCAATATTTCGCCCGATCACCGCGTCTAGCACGTAGTTGACGGTCCATTTGACTCTGACACGCGTAGTTCTCGGTCCATTCAAGGGCCTCCACACGTCGCAGATGGTCCATTCAGGATCGGCTCCTTAGTCGAGATATCTCGCGTAGTAAGTGGTTCGAGATATACTTAAATATCTGTTATTACTGCTTTAAATTGGATGTTAGCCTACCAACGAACCGAGAACTACGCGAGGTTTTCAGGTCACACTTACTGCTGATCTCCGCGGCGCGTAGTTGAGGGTCCAAGGGGCGAACCGGTAGGCGACGGGCACCTTGCGGGAATCTAGAACGGCTCCCGAGGTATCCAACTATAAACCGCAGATGCCACCCTTGGGTGAATAATTACGTCTGTAAATCAAGAACTTGAGGACCCTATGGCCCACCAACTACGTGCAAGAGAAGATTCGGGGCCAGGAGTCCCACCTGGATCGTTCTTGTGCCGCGTTGGACCAGAAACTACGCGGGGCACCCAAAGTGACCTTGAAGATGGACCATCAACTACGTCAGATTTCTGTCTGACGGACCGGCAACTACGTATGAATCCGTTTGCGTCGAAAGAGGCGGATGTGAACAATGGTGACCAACGAGCAGGGAACATAAAATCAGGCCGAGAAATGGCGTCTAGAATGCTGGAAACGGTAGACATTGAGGGTACGGAAGAGCTCGAGGGCATGGATGTAGCGCAGCTGCCTCTTGACCTCGGCGACCAAAGCCGTGTGACGGGCATCGGCAACAAGCCGTTGCTCATGGTCTTCAAGTTCTTCGCGATTGCGACCACAGAGATGTCTCTGGTTACTAAAGCGCCTTGGAACGATGTGACGGTGGAACTGCGGTGTGAACCGAACCCAAAGTACGGTTTGGCAACTCAATTCGACAAGCACTTCTTCATGTTCGTCATCTCAAAAATGGCTCATATCAGGCGTTCGACCGGCACCACGCCGCGGAACGTAGACGTGACGATCTCCGAGTACCTCCGCGCTACCAACACGACTTCGACTGGCTACGCTTACGATCAGGTCCGTTTAAGCATTCAGCGCCTTCAGAGCATGCGGATCTACACCAACATCGAGATGAACGGCCGCGGTGTAGATGAGTGGTTCAGCTGGTTCCAGAGGGCGAGCATGCACTATGAGACTCGGAATGTGGGCGGGAAAGAGCGCCGCTGCATGACGTCTTTCTCGATCGAGCCGTGTGACTGGATCGTTGCCGCAATCGACGAAGACGCTGAGCTTCTCAACTATGCGCCTGAGTACTTCCAGCTCAAGAGCGCCTTTGTGCAGAGGATTTATGAAGTCGCGAGGGTAGAAAGCGCTCAGGAGGTTTTCAAGATCAGCCTCGAGAAACTCATGATGCACACTGGTTTCGACCAGGACCCTAAGGCATTCAGGAAGAACTTCCGCCGGCAGGTTGTGGGCGCCAATGGCGCCACGATGGTTCCTGGCCATGCCGTATACGCTTACAGTACTGCGGCACCTGGTAGATCCGTCGAGTTCAATCGCCGCGTGAAAGCGGAAGACCAGTGGTACGTGTTCGTTCGAGGCGCCAAACAACAGGCACGTCTTGATCGTCACCTCGACGACATCCCGGACTGGGACCCGTCGCTCAATGACTATGAAATCAGAACGATTACTCCGAGCGCGGAGCGACTGAAGGAGGCAGCAAGCAAGAAGCACTAAACGAAAGAGGTGACCAGAGCGCCAACTCTGATCACCCCTCGATATAAAACCCCTGAGGGCCTTAGATCATACTAGCACTCTGATCATAGGCATCCTCGGAACCGCTTACAATAGAAAAGGACCGGAATGAGTAAATTCCGGCCACGGAGCAGTGATGTCTATCGAAACCCCGGAGCCGTTTGTTCGGCATCCGGCGTGGTGGGGCAAGCGTCTCAAGGGGAAGGGTATGCACCTTTCGCTCTTGAACACGCTCTCTTCGCACGCCGACGCTAAAGCTGACACTTGTTTCCCCTCGCAGGGAGAACTTGCTGAGATCCTTGGTCGCTCTCGACCTTGGGTGAATGCGGCAATCAAAGAGCTCGTGAACCTTGGGCTTCTCGTGAAGGTGAACCGCATCAAGAAAACCCGCACCGGCTACGCGACTACAAGCTGTCTCTACAAGCTCATCTATCGTGAGAACGACTGCTGCGTTGCTGCTGAGCAAGAGACAGAGAATGCGGATAGATTTTTGAATGTCAGCCCTCTGACACCCCCTGTAAAGCAGCCTGACACAAACAAGAATCCAACTAACAAATCTCTCTCTGAAATCTCAGTTGATGAATGGAAGCCGAAAGCCTCAACCGTAACCGCGCTGACGGGCGCTCTCGGCTCCGAAGCTGGGAAGCGGTATCTCGGCAAGTTCCGTGCGAAGGTCAAAGATCGCGGCTATCAGTACCCGGATTTCGACCTTGCTATCTTGGAATGGCTCGATGCCGATCGGAAGCGGGGACTAACTCAGACCTCGGTGCCGAAATCTGGTGCCCGTAGGCCCGCGAAGCAAGCGAGAGAGGTCGGCAGCAAGGTTGATACCGATGTTGAGGCGCTTATGGCGTCCGATGTAATGGTCTCTGAACAAACGAAGGTGGTCGCGAAGGCTCTGCTGGCCGGCAGCGCCCTTCCCCCTCAGGCTTCTGAGGCGTCTCGGTTCCGGGCGGCTTGCCTTCTCGTGGCGAAAGACCGCGGGGTGGATTTCTACCGGTCATGGCTGTCTTCTCTGAAAATGGAGGCAATCACAGATGATGCCCTCGAGATCACTGGCGGGACCGCATTTGCACGTCGGTACGTCAGCGAGAACTGTGATGGCGCTCTCACTCGCGCATGCCGGGCTGCAGGACTGCGCTTCCAGCGTCTTAGGTTTTCATAGCTCGGCAACTGGCAGCTTCGTTGTGCCTTGCGATCATTTTGCCAACCTGAGGAATACAGACAACGAGGATCAGACCCGTGAATACACAAGTGGATGCCATCGAGATGGCAAAGCGCGCGCGGCAAGCCGTCGTGGCTTTCGGATACGTGAACAAACTCGACGTTCAGGAAGGTGCCGTTCTCGGCAGTTCAATGCCTGGCTTCGACCTGCCGGAAGAGGACGGCACCGTGTATCGCCTGCAGGGCAGCTCGGGCATGAGCCAGGACGGACACACGCCGATTACGAACTTCGTTCTCGAGGTTGCGAAGGATGGCCAAGACTTCGAGCCGATGTCGCAAGGCATCGACATAGATGTCTGCATCCAACGCTATGAGCGGCAGCTGAAGGTCGAGCAAGAGATGGTCGCGCCGCGTCGCTGAGAACCGCTCAGAAGAGATCAGGTGAGAAGCCCTGCTCTGAAAGAGCCGTTTTCAGACTGTCTGCGCTGCCTGCCTCGTAGCGATACTCGACAAAGAAGCTCGAGCCGTGGTCTTCGAGGCTCACGATCTGTAGTCGGTCGACGCTCGACAAGAGTTTACGCGTGTCTTGTAAGGTTGTGCGCTCGTTGCGGATCACCTGCAGGAACCCGCGTAAGACGTCTCCGTCAGGGCGAGGCTGCCCGACAAGCCGGTATCGCATGAGATCGTTCTGCCTTTCGCGGGAAGTCTCATAAGCTCGATCGTGGGATGCGGGCGTGTTGAGCACACGTGCCGAAGGCTCAGAGAACTTGGGAAAGGTCGACCAAAAGCTATCGAGAACGGATGCTCTGAGCGTCGTGGCATTGCCCGCATCAATGTCGGTGCCGGCGCTCAGCGTGCCCATCCAGCCCGCGCTATCTGACCAGTGAGAAAGCATGATCTCTCCTCCCGGTGTTTTCGCAGCGTATAAGATGTTCTCTGCACCATATCTTTCCTTGAGATGTTCAGACATCTCATCGAAGCTTTGGGCTGACTGACTGACCGCCCTGTCGTCGGCATCGAATGTGGCGGGGACGAATTGGGTGACACCATCCCTGAAAGGAATCCGCCAACGAGATGCCCAAGTAGACTGCCGCTTGGCAATGTCCCAGCTACCGTCCTCCTTCACCGAAGCCGGGACCAGGAGCACCCAAGCGGGACGCTGCGCATCGGGGACGGAAGAACTCTGAAAATCCGTCTGCCTGGCCATCGCGGTGGCAAAATCAGGATCTTCTTGACGACTGATGATGCGAAGAAGTGCCCGGTAGATGCCGCTGTCATAGCTTTCATCCACAATTAGCAGCTTTTCAAGGTAGTCGGCCTGACCGGAGCTGCCGGGAATGCTTAGTTCGGTCGCTACCCTGCTGGCGGCGTCCGATATAGCCTTCGCGCGCGCCTTCGCCATGGAGTTTTCAGAGACTTCAGCATTGAGGAGCCATTCACGAGGGCTGATTTGCTCAATATGACCGAGAGAGCTCGCGTCCATGGGATCGGCGGGATCATGCACCTGGGCGGACACTGGAACCGCGAGGAGGGCGCAGGTTGCTACGACGAGAGGGAGATGGGTTCTATGCGTCATGGATATATCTGTACCGGATGGCCCTTTTTTAAGGATTAACTTGTCTCGTCTGATGTGATTTCGTACAATAGCGTCCGAAGAAGAGGCCCCCATGGCAAAAAAGAGCACCGCACAACAATACGTTCACTATTCCATTCCAGGCGGGAACAAGGCCTTCGCGGAGTGGGAAAAGGATGATGTCCAGGAACACGCGAATGCTGCGTTCATCTTTGGCGAGTCCAAGGCAGGGAAATCGGCCGAGGACCTTGATGACTTGCAAGCTAGCAAGCTCGTCCTTGATACCCACTCCGGTAAGGTCAGAGTGCGCGGAGCGTCAGGTGATCGTTGGTTCCGGCCCGGTCATAAGTGCCCTGACTGCAATGGTCGCCTCGAGCTCAAAAAGAAGTTCTTCCGCGTTGGGAACCCCAAATCCCCCTGGTTTTATATCTGCTCGAACCGTGAAGAGGCCGAAGAGTGCAAGACCGTCATCCCGGCGAACACCGGCGGGAGCCTGGCCAGCGATGTAGCCGATGCGGAAACCCGGCGCGCCCGAAAGCTCACCAGTCAGAAGTTCGACCGGCTCTGGGAAGAAGCACCGGATATTCTCGACTGGGCTGGAGATCCCGATGACATGCATAAGGTCATCAACAAAGCTAAGGCACGCGCCTACAGGTTCCTCGCGCATCGGGCTGAGGAAGAAGGCCTGTCGGAGAAGAGCATTTCGACAATGTCGATCCCCGACCTGCGAGTGGCCTATAAGATTTGCCGGGATTCAGACATCAAGGATGTCATGGCCTTCTGATTTCACTCGGTCTCGGCGTCCTCATCCGGGGCGTCCGGGTCGACCGAGGCTAGTTTTTCCACCTCGTTGGTCTTTAGCCACTGGTCGATAGCGGCCTGCTCCTCATCGGTGATGAACTTGGCAGTCGGGCTCAGCTTGCGCCGTCCCCTGCGGTGGAGTGGGGATTTTGGACCAGGTTTCTTTGCCATCTGTCATCGAGCCTCTTTGTTCGTTGTGTAGGTGGGCAGAAGCTCTCTCTTTGGCGTTAATCCTTCCGAACCTTTGGCAACTACATGCACCGGACGATTAGTATCCGAGGCAAAGAGTCAGCGCATGGCGGAGAAAAAGACACGAGGTCTTACGCAGGAGCAGGAACTTAATGAAGAGTTCCTGATCAGGGATACCAGAAGCCCCCTGAGGAAGTTCAAAGACTGGATCACGATCCCGAACAACATGTTCGTCCTGCTTTTCCTATTGGCCTCCTTGACCATGATGGTTGGGTCGATTTCTGAATTCGTGTTCATCATCGCCTTGTGCTTCTATCGCTGGGGCATCAAGCGGGAAGAGAAAGCGCCAATCAAGATGCCGATCCAGAGTGGTTACCTCGACCCGCATCAGCCGCACCCGGGCAATGGCAAACCAACCAAGGCAAAGGGCATCTTCTTCCTTGGGAACGAGATGAAGACTGGCAAGGAAGTCTGGCTGACTAACGACGACGCGCGTCAGCACTTCTTGGTTGTGGGGACGACCGGTGCTGGTAAGGCGCAACCGCTGACTGCTCTTGTGCACACGCCCCAGGGATTTGTACGTATGGGGGAACTGCAGGTCGGTCACATGGTGACGGCCGCGGACGGATCTCCAGCCGAGATCAAGGCGATCTATCCGCAGGGTGAAATTGACGTCTACTCGATCACGATGGAAGATGGTCGCTCAACGGAGGCGTGCGCTGAACATCTCTGGACGGTCTTCGTCGACGGCGGAGAAGCGCAAACGATCAGCACCGAACATGTGCACAATCTGCTGGCCACCGGTCACTCAGTGTCGGCGCCCCTGCCCTCACGGATCGTGGGCCTTGAGCCCGTGGCGTGGGAGCCGCGGGCATTCGGCAAGAAGGTGGCGAAGGGGTTGGCCGCCGGCGAGCCGATCTCTTCGGCCGACGTCTCCAAAATTCAGGATCTCCAGAAGGCTCCGACGCTTCAGCGTGGCCTCTTCTTGCAAGGACTTTTGGGCAACCAGATGTCCAAGGTCGAATGTTCCTACATTGATATCTCGTGCTCTCACATCGCCGCGGCCGAAGTGCTGGTCGCTCTTGTTAGATCGATGGGTGGCCTGGGCATGTGCGACCTAGAGAGGAAGGTGGTGTCCCTCCGTCTTGTGAACAGATGCGATAGAGAGGAAACGCATATCCAGTTCGCATCCATTGAACATGCAGGACGCAAGCAGGCGCAGTGTATCTATATCGATCACCCTGACCACCTCTACGTGACCGATGAGTACATCGTTACGCACAACACGGAATCCCTGCTTGGATTTGCTGCCAACGCCCTCATGTGGGGATCGGGCTTCCTGTTCTGCGACGGTAAAGGCGACGTTGCCCTCTTCGCCAAGGTCTATGCCCTCGCCCGCCGCTTTGGCAGGGAGGATGATCTCCTGGTTCTGAATTTCATGACGGGCAACCAAGACCTCGGTGCCATGGGCGGCAAAGTCATGTCGAACACTCTGAATCCGTTCTCCAACGGGTCCTCGGACTCCCTGACCCAGATGGTTGTCTCTCTGATGGACGATGCCGGCGGCGATGGCGCGATGTGGAAGGGCCGTGCGACCGCCATGCTTACAGGTGTCATGAGGGCTCTGTGTTGGCTGCGAGATGAAGGGGAAATCGATCTCAATGTCGGTGAGATCCGGGAGTACATGTCTCTTCGGAAAATTGTCGACCTGGGCGATGTCGAGCAGCACCCGAATATGCCCCAGCCGATCCGGAAGACCATTCAGTCTTATCTGACCTCGCTTCCAGGTTTCCAGAAGGAGAAGGGCTACAAACAGGCGCAAACCACGCTTGACCAGCACGGCTATCTGGAAATGCAGTTCACGAAGATCCTCGGCAGCCTCGCGGACGTGTATGGCCACATCTTCTTCACACCCAACGGTGAAGTGGACATGTTCGACGTGGTCCTCAACCGGCGCATCCTCGTGATCATGCTTCCGGCTCTCGAGAAATCCGGGGATGAGATTGCGAACCTCGGCAAAATCGTTGTGGCGACGCTCAAGGGCATGATGGGTGGTACGCTAGGCTCCACGATTGAAGGGAACTGGGCTGAGGTCGTGGAAAACAGACCCACGAACTCGCCGTCTCCGTTCATCTGCGTGCTCGACGAGGTCGGCTACTACACGGTGGAAGGCATGGCGCTTATGGCCGCTCAGGCCCGTTCTCTGGGCTTTACGATGGTCTACGCCTCCCAGGATATTCCGGCGATGAAGCGCCTCAACGAGAAAGAGGCCGCATCGATCATCGCGAACACAAACACCAAGATCTTCATGCGCTCTGAAGAAGCCGAGACCACCGGTAAGCTGGCGGTGGAAGCCGGCGGTAAGGGCCTCAAAGCCCAAACCGGCGGGTATCAAGGTAAGGCAGGCGAGATCGGCGTGGGATACACCGACGGCATGGACGCTCGCATCGAGGCGGCCGATCGCGTGAACTTCACGGACTTGAAGGCGCAGACCGAAGGTATGATGCACATCATGTTCCAGGAGAAGGTCGTTCGCGCGAAGTCCTTCTATGCGAACCCCGAAGGCGCCGTGGACAACAAGAAGCTCAAGCTGCGCGCGAACCACTTTATCAAGGTCCCCAAGCCGGACTACGAAGACCTCGAGCGCGCGCGCAAACTGCCGATCATTACCGAAAAGATGCTGTCGGAAGACTTTATCTCTGAAAACTAAGATGCAGCAGCGAAGGCGATAGAGGAAGCTCGCGAAAGCAAGGGCCGCATTGCGACGGCCGTGAAAGTGTTCGATTTCATGATCTCCGACCGGAATAAGCCAATCGATGCCGGTGCCTGCAGTGTGGCCGCGATCATCCATGACCAGTCGGAAGCTATCACGTCGTTCCATAAGCGTATCCTTGGTGAGGACGAAGGTGCTGGCGAAGAGGCAGCTGCGGACGCACAGGGCAATGAAGGCGACACCAGACAGGCGCGCCGGCCTATTCGTCCGCGCGGAAATCCGATCAAGCGCGGCATCTCTCACCAAGTCCTTATCGAGGGCGATGAGGAGCATGATGAACGTGAGATCGACATGGCAGGCGATATGGTTGCATCTGACGATGTCATGAGCGCCCTTGCGGCCGTCGACTACGATGCTGATGCCTCGCGCGAGCAGGTCGAACGCGACATTGCTGATGCGCTCGATCCGATGGCTCATATGGATGATGACGACTTGCCTGACCCAGAGGACATCATGACTTCCGATGTTGATGACAACGTCACCCAAGCTGCGGGCTCCATCTTCGATGAAATTGATGGCCTTGGGCTTGAAGTCGAAGGTGACTCCGAAGAAAAGGGCGCCGCCGAAGACGACAGCGATGACGATGGTGAAGAGGCCCCAGACGCCGACAACATCACGACGCAGCTCCTGTCTCAATTCATCATTGATGACGATGATGACGACGAGTGATCAGCGGCCTGAAGAAAACCATGCTTAAGCCTGCCCATGTAGAAGGCAGGACGCAGAAAGACAGGAAGACGAAATGCAGCAGTTGGTGATGTTCAATGGCCCTCCACGGGCAGGAAAGGATACAGCAGGGGAAATCTGCCGTACTCTGATCGGAGCCGAGGCAACTGTGGCCTTCGTCAAATTCACGACCGCAGTCAAGGATGCGACCCATGAGGAACTTGGGCTAAACGCAGAGGCTGGCACCTTCGAAGACCTAAAGGATACGCCGCTCAAAGAGTTCAATGGGATGACACCCCGTCAGGCCTACATCGACAAGAGTGAACGTCTGAGAGCCGAGCATGGCTATGACATCGTGGCGCGTATGCTTGTCGACAGTGTTCGAGATCTGGATGTGGACATAGTGGTCAACACAGACCTCGGGATGGACTACGAAGCGGATCACCTGATCAGATATTTCGGGCCCGAGAATTCCCAGCTTGTCCGGCTGAGCCGTGAGGGGCACACCTTTGAGGGGGACTGCAGGGAATACGTCTATCGAGACGACGTGGCGAGTTATGATCTGACCAACCGCACGGTGGACATGATGCGCAGGCAGTTGTCCCCTGTCATCGCGAAGGCGGTGTCTCCAGTCGCGGATCGGCACATGGCGTTCTCGTAGGAAGTTGAAACTGGACCAAGATTGGTCAGGTCAGACAGGCTGCGCCGACAAGAACTGCGCATACGGCCAGAAGCGTGGTGCGTTGAAACCTGAGGTCTCTGATCACCTTTTTCTGCTTACCGATCGTACTGAACAGGCGTGACCGGGCCTCCTCGAGATCCGGATGCGTGGACAGGCAGGCGCTCATGAGGGCGCTGTGTGCTTCCGGGTGGGTCTCGCGATGGATGTTCAGTGCAGCCGATACGATCAGGTTTGACTGCAGTTCAGCTTATCCCTCACGCAAAACGCCCTGGCAGGAACTGCCACCTTGCCTCGTCCTGACCCCTTGTTTTCATGGTGTTGCAGATCGCAGCGGCGGGAGGTCCTGCCAGGGCGACAGGTCATTCTTTGCCACTGACGTCATACATCCCGGGACCGCGCTCAATGGAACCCCTTGAACTCATATGGCGGCCTGTGAGAAAGATTGCACAGTAACCTGTTCGGCGAACCTTCAACGTTCCGCTTGCAATCAGACGCATCCTAGCCTATGTAGAGCCTAGCTTCAGGTGGCGGGACTTGCTGCAGATTCTTTGTTCTAGCAGCACGCTGTAGCTGCGCACCTCATATGAGGTTCGGTAAACCACGGTAAGGCGCACCCGCTTCATTTCACAAAAGGCTCCAAACTAGGAGCCTTTTGTGCGTTTAAGCTTTTGGTTTCTTGGATTTCTTGCGCTTTTCTCTTTTGGCCTTGCGCTTCGCAGCGTTCTCGGCTGCCCGTTGATCGGCGATCGCCCCGCGTTTTTCCTCGGTCATAGGTAGGCGCTCTTGAGTGTATACGCAGGTGCGTAGCGCTTGGCGCATGTTAAGCTTGTGCTTCTTTTCGGTGTCCACGGCTCTGACGTGGCAGGTAAGCACATTCATTTCCACCCCGAAATGTTCAGCTTTACTCGGATAGAGGTAGTAAAGGATGACATCGAATACGCCATTGATGATCTTCATGTCGGGATCTTCGGTCAGCGCTGCCATGTTCTCAAATCTATTATGATCCCTCATCTCCCAGGTTACAGCGTTGGCATCCAACAACGCTCTCACAGCTTCTGGGAGGGTCAGACTACGCTGATAGCGGGGCCCATCAAATATGCGGCGACTGCCGTTCTGATCCATCATGTCAAATGGCTGGCCATGCTCGGCCTTCTCGCTGAAAACATGGCAAGAAAAACTGACGCGAACACGAAGATCTTTCCCATCAACCCCCACCCCGGGCAACGCGTGGAAAAATGGCGCCAGATGGCTGATCGAGTACTCGACATTCCCAACAGAAACCGTTTTACCCAAATGGTCAAGCATCTACTACTCCTTACAAGCGTCAGCTTGTAGACACACGCTGCTGCTGTTCAAGGTCTTTTTTTTCTTCCGTGCGGTCTCCGAGATGCCGCCACGGATAAAACCAACCGCTATCCTGTTTTCATATCGGAGGTGAACACCGCAAAATCCAGCTGCAGGCGTCTTGGCGGGGCCCTACCCAAACCTAATGAAGGTCGGCCCAGTCGATACAGACACGCCTTATTCCCGCGGCACCAACTCGAGGCCATCCAATTTGGTTTACATGCCCTTGGGCGAGAATCTGCATGAAGCATCAGATAGCGCAAATGCTGAAGGTTGGCGGAGCATATGATAATTGTCATCTCGATCAAAGACCTCGACTGGTCAGCAGGGCTTGCTCGAAATTACGTCCTAGGGGCATCCTCTGGCTGGCCTGTTCGTCCTCGGGTCGAGCCTTTGGCATTAATAACTCTCGGACTTTAGAACTTTTGGTCAAAGGATTAAGGGTCGATAACGACAGCACATTGAACATGCTTCGTAGTCTGCTTGACCCTATCATCGCGAAGGCGGTGTCTCCGGTCGTGGAACGGCACATGGCTTTCTCGTCGAAAGTCGACACTGGACCAAGATTGGTCAGGTCAGACAGGCTACGACGACAAGAACTGCGCATACGGCCAGAAGCGTGGTGCGTTGACACCTGAGGTCTCTGATCGCCTTTTTCTGCTTATCGATCATGCTGAACAGGCGTTCCCGGGCATCCTCGAGATCCGGATGCGTTGATAGGCAGGCGCTCATGAGGGCGCTGTGTGCTTCCGGGTGGGTCTCGCGATGGATGTTCAGTGCTGCCGATACGATGAGGTTTGACGAGAGTTTTTTGTAGTATTGCTGATCCCGCGCGGACCCGGACGCGGCCATAGTTTCCTCGAAGTGGTTCGCCAGAGCGGCGTGCATTTCATCCACACGGTTCGCCGCGGCGTCTCGCATATTGTTTACTCCGGGATCTGCGCTGGGCCTACCCAGAATACCGTCCATCCACCAGTTCTCGCCGGCGGGCTGAGTGTCGGTTTGGTTGGTCATTTCGTCGGTGTTCATATCTTCAAACTACGTAGCCGGCATGCGGTAAGGGGAGATTTTCATGCTGCCACAGCACGTAGCAAATCTCGTTGAGAGCGTCCGAGCGCTCCAAATGGAGGTTGTTGAGCGCCAAGGAACAGAGGCCCTCAAGGTCAAAGGCGGCGCTGAGCATCTCCCTGCCCGGCTGATTGCGTTGAGGCGTGCTCTCGAGGCATTCGATGCCGCCGAGGGGGAACTTCAAGAGAGCGATATCAGCCGGGCTTACAAGGCTACTCATCTCATTCTCAAACAGATCACCTCGCACGGCCAAATCAAGGGCAATCCGGTCAAAGTGTTGTCCCAGGCGTTTGAGAGGTATGGGGAACAAGGTTGGGTGAGTTCTTCTGGATTAGAAGGTAAGCACGCGAGGCGTTGTTGGACAAATCAGCTGGTGAGCGCAGTCCCCCTTTCCCCAGACACCCCTATCCTGCGGCCACGGTCATCGGGATGCCGAGAGC